>JAQBHE010000677.1:0-3625 GCA_032128015.1 Holophagae bacterium | reverse complement strand
CTCTGCAGGCTGGCGAGGCGCGGCTCGGTCTTCGAGCGGACCGCGGCGAGCTGGCTTTCGAGCTCGTTCACCCCGCGGGCGCTGCTGCTGACCTTCTCGCCGAGACGGGTGATTTGTTGCCCGTTTTCGTTGACCTTCTTCTGCGTGCCTTCGAGGTCGATCTTGACCGAGGTCTCGAGTTGCTGGAGCGACCGCTGCTGGCGCTCGATCGCGGCGTCGAGGTCGCCGCGCAGCCGTGGGAGGGCCGGTTCGATCGCGGCGACCCGGGTCGATGTCGCGCTCGCCTCACGCTTGAGAGCGGCGCTCGCGGTCTCGAGGTCGGCGAGCGACTGGCGGGTCGCGCGCAGCAGGTCCCAGACGGTTTGCGCTTCGGTTTCGGCGGGCGCGGTGCGTAGCAGCCGCAAGTTGCGGAACAGTTCGGACTGTTCGGTCATGGCGTTGCCGATCGCGGTGGCTCGCGGGCTTGTGTTGGTCTCGACCACCGGTCGCGCGAGGTCGTCCATGGCGCTGCGCGCGAGGGCGGCGTCGGTGGTGATCGCAGGGGCCAGGAGCAGCGCGGCGAGGCAGGTGGCGACCACTCCGACCGGGAGCGGCAGGACGCCGGCCGCGGCGGCCGGGGGTGAGGTCTCCTCGTCGTTGGGGCGATCTCGGCTCTTGGTGCGAACCCATGCGGCGCGCAGGATCAAGAACGCGGCGAGCACGACGGCGGGAAGCGCGGCGAGTAGGAACCGGCCGCGCGCCCTCTCGAGACCCTCGCGGTCGATTCCGGAGCCGGCGACCCAGGAGGTCAGGAATGCTTCGGCGGCGCCGGCACGCTGGTTCTCGAGTGCCGGGTGGAGCAGGTCGGCGACCGTGATGGGCGCGTCGAGCTGTGGATTGGGCGCGGTCGGGGCGCTTGCACCCGCGAGCTCTGCCGCGGTGGGCCATACCTCGAGCGGGAACAGTCGTCCGGCTCCCGCGGCCTCCGGGTCGGCGATCTCGCCCGCGAGCAGCTCGCCGACCAGACGGTCCTTGCCGCGCAAGTTGATCTGCAGCGCGGCTGCGGTCAAGACCAGCAGCAGGGCGCTTGCGACGATCTGAAAGGTGCGGCCGGGTTGGGATCCCGGTGACCCGTGTGGCCCGGCCGCCGAGCGCAGCGGCATCCGGCGCGCGGTCCGCGGCACCGGGGTCACCGCCCCGAAGAACAGCAGGGACCCGGAATACAGAACCATCGCGCCGGCGGCGATCGCGGCGGCGACGACGAAGGCCGCGGCCAGGGTCTGCGCCGGGGTCGCCTGGTTGGTCAGCGGTCGCGCCAGGGCATCGAGAAGGGCGGTGAGTTGAAGCATCGAAGGATCCTCCGGGCTTACGGGGTTCGAGATACCGCGAAGCAAAACCGCTGCCAGGCCTCGCTGCTTTCAGTATCGCGGATTGGCGTACGGACGCGGCGCCGATACGCTTGGAGACATGTCCGAAGTGCTGCTGCCGCTGGTCGACGCCCATTCCCATCTTGTGGACTCGGCCTTCGAGGATGATCTCGACGAGGTGCTCGAACGCGCCCGCGACGTCGGCGTGGGCGCGATCCTCACCGTCGGCGAGACCCTCGATGACGCAACGAAGAACCTCGAGTTGGCGCGGCGCTACCCCGACCTCCTGCGTCCGTGTTGCGGGCTCTACCCGACGGTGCTCGACCTCGAGCAGGCGGAGGCGCTGGAGCAGCTGATCCGACGAGAGCGCGCCCGGCTATGGGCCATCGGCGAGGTCGGTCTCGATCGTTGGAAGGTGCAGGACCGGGCCGACCTCGAGCTGCAACGCCAGATCTTCTCGCGCTTCATCGACCTCGCGATCGAGCTCGACTTGCCGCTCAACGTCCACTCGCGCTCGGCCGGCGAGAGAACGATCGCGCTGCTGCTCGAGCGCGGAGCCCGGCGGGTGCTGCTCCACGCCTTCGATGGCCGTGTCTCCAAAGCCCGGCCGGCGGTCGAGGCCGGTTACTTCTTCTCGGTGCCGCCGTCGGTGGTGCGCTCGACCCAGAAGCAGAAGCTGGTCGAGCGCTTGCCGCTGTCTTGTCTGTTGCTCGAGACCGACTCGCCGGTGCTCGGTGCGGATCCGCTCGCTCGTAACGAGCCCGCGGAGGTGGTGGTGTCGTTGCGCGCGATCGCCGACATCAAGGGAGTCCCCGTGCCCGAGGTCGCGCGCGTGACGACCGAGAATGCGTGTCGGTTGTTCGGTGATCTGTTCACCGTTTGACAGCAAGCCGTGCACTTCGTCACGCGTCTCGGGCTTCTCCGGGGGTAGCGGCCGACCTTGGGCGGCCGAGTGAGGAGTCGTCGGGGCGTACTGGCTTTGCTGGAATAGGTCGTGCCGTCGAGCGGGCGCCGGGTTTGCCTTTTCGTTCGGGCGCGGTGGGATCGCTGGCGGTCTCGCTCGTCCGTCGGCCGCCCAAGGTCGGCCGCTACCCCCAGAAGGGCCCCTGCGGTTCGCGTGAGAGCTGCGGGCGACGGTAGCCCAAGGTGTCGCTGCGACAACTAGACCGGGGCTGGCACCGCGATCCGGTCGAGGTTGGAGAACATCGGTCGTTCAGGAAAAAGGAGAGCGGCGAAAGGGCTACAATTGACTCGATGCCACCATGACCACACGCGGACGCATCGAGGTGAGCTCCGACGTGATGATGGGGAAGCCGGTGATCCGGGGCACTCGGATTCCCGTTGAGCTGATCCTCCGGCGGCTCTCGGAGGTAGCAGCGATCGAGGAGCTTCTCCAGTCCTATCCTCACCTTCGCGCCGAGGACGTTCGTGCAGCGTCCGAGGACGCGCGCCGGTTGTTCGGCGACCTGTTCGCTGGCGCCTAAAGTTACGGCGGTGCCTGATCCCCGGCTTGCGGTAACGCCGCGACCGGGCCCAGCAGCGCCGCCGGATCGATCCGCGCTCCGCGCCAGCGCAGCCCGAAGTGAAGGTGGGGACCGGTGGCTCGGCCGGTGGCGCCGACCGTGCCCAATTTGTCGCCGCGGGCGACGATCTGACCGGGACGCACCGCGATTGAGTCGAGATGGAAGACCATGCTGATGAGGCCGTCGCCGTGGTCGATGAAGACGCTGTTGCCGGCGAAGAAGTGTTCCTCGGCGAGCATCACCTCGCCGGCGTCGGTGGCGAGCACCGGCGTTCCCTTGGCAGCGCTGTAATCGGCGCCGGTGTGCGGGCCGCGTGGCTGGCCGTTGAACACCCGACGGGCGCCGAAACGCCCCGCCTTGCCAGGACGCTCGAGCGGTGGCCCTAGGGGCAGATGGAAGCGGGGTGCGGTCGAGCGCGGCCACAGCGCGGCGATCCGCTCGGATTCGCGCGCCGCCCTCGCCTCGTTCTCCGGCGAGACGTCGACTCGGCTGGTGTCCTCGATCTTGATGTGCTGTTCGGAGTACGGGTAGGCGCCGACGACCACCCGCAACCGTTGCTCGCGGCCACCCGCGGTGCGCTCGGCGACGAGCTCGCCGGTGGCTCCGAGGTCGACCGGCAGTAGGCAGGCGCCGTCGATCGCCTGGAAGGTGCGGTCCCCGAATCGGCAACGCTCGATGCCGTCGCCGATCCAGCGCACCACCGAGCCGGGCGCGGTTGTGATCGTCGTGATCTTGGGCTCGGTGGTCTGACCGGAT
>JAQBHE010000676.1:0-2542 GCA_032128015.1 Holophagae bacterium | reverse complement strand
CCAAGGCCGAGCTGCTCGAGGGCCTGGCGGCGGATGGACGGGTGATCGGCAACGCCTCCGATCCCGAGGTGGTGCGGATCGTCCGCCGCCACCTCGAGCGCAATCCCGGGGTCTCCGTCGCCTGGTTCTCGCCAGCAACCGCCTCGGTTGCCGCAATCGCCTCGGTTGCCGCAGCCGCTCCGGCTGCCGCGGTCGTTTCGGTCGCCGGGATCGTTTCGGTCCCCATCCGCCTGCTCGAGGCCAAGCGAGTGGAGACAGCTAGCACTACCAGCGGCTGGAGCTTGCTGATCGCCGAGTCGGCCGGGTCGCCGGTGCGGGTGTCACTGCCGCTTCACGGCGCGGTGAACGTCGAGAACTTCCTTGCCGCCGCCACCTGTGCCCTCGGCCTAGGGGTTTCGCTCGAGGACATCGCCACCGCCGTTTCGGCGATCGAGCCAGGCCGTGGTCGCGGCCGGGTGCTGCGCTTGAGCTCCGGGGTGACCGTGATCGACGACTGCTACAACTCGAACCCGTCGGCGCTCGAGCAAGCGCTCGAGGCGGCGGCCGAGGTCCCGTGCAGCCGGCGTTGGGCGGTGCTCGGGGCGATGCTCGAGCTCGGCGCGAGCTCAGGGGCGTTTCATCGGGCGGCCGGCGATCGCGCCGCCCGTCACGGCTTCTCGCCGATCGTCGGGGTGGGCGAAGCGGCGCGTGCCCTGGTCGATGCGGCAGCCCTCGCCGGCGCCGACGCGGTGTGGTTGGCAGACGCTGAGGCGGCGGCCCAGTTCGCTGCGACCGCGGCGCGCGCCGGCGATGTGGTGTTGGTCAAGGGCTCGCGCGGGGTCGGCCTCGAACGGGTGGTCGAGCGCCTCGCCGGGAGCGCCGACTAATGCTGTACCACCTGCTGTTCCCGCTGCGCGATCAGTTCGGGGCGTTCAATGTCATCCAGTACATTACCTTCCGCTCCGCAGCGGCAGCGCTCACCGCGTTGCTGATGTCGCTGCTGATGGGCCCGGCGACGATCCGTTGGCTGCAGCGGTTGGCGATCGGCCAGAGCATCCGGGCCGAGGGTCCCGAGCGCCATTTGCAGAAGGCGGGGACTCCGACCATGGGTGGCCTGCTGATCCTCGCCGCGCTGGTCGTGCCTACGCTGCTGTGGGCCGACCTCACCAACAGCTATGTCTGGCTGACCTTGATTTCGGCGCTGGTGTTCGGCGCCATCGGCTTCGCCGACGACCTGCTGAAGGTGCGGCGGCGCCACAGCCGTGGGCTGTCGGCGCGCGCCAAGATGGGGCTGCAGTTGCTCGCCGCTGCCGGTCTCGGCGCCTACCTGTTGTCCGACAGCGGTTTCGATCCGCGGCTGATGAACTTCCCGTTCCTCAAGACGCTGGTGCTCGACCTCGGACCGTTCTACGCGGTGTTCGTCGCGGTGGTGGTGGTCGGGGCCTCGAACGCGGTCAACCTCACCGACGGGCTCGATGGTCTGGCCATCGGCGCCACTCTGATCGCCGCCGCCACCTACGCGATCTTCACCTACATCGCCGGCAACTCGATCGCCGCCCGCTACCTGAACGTCGCCTACGTGCCGGGCGCCGGCGAAGTGGCGGTGTTCTGCTCGGCGTTGGTAGGAGCCAGCGTCGGCTTCCTCTGGTACAACGCCCACCCCGCGGAGCTGTTCATGGGCGACGTCGGCTCGCTGGCCATCGGCGGCGCCATCGGCACGGTTGCGGTGCTCGCCAAGCAAGAGCTGCTGCTGGTGGTGGTCGGCGGGCTGTTCGTCATCGAGAGCCTGTCGGTGATCGTCCAGGTCGCGTCCTACAAGACCCAAGGCCGACGGGTGCTGCGAATGGCGCCGCTTCACCACCACTTCGAGCTGGTGGGCTGGAGCGAGCCCAAGATCGTGGTCCGTTTCTGGATCGTGGCGTTGCTGTTCTCGCTGCTCGGACTCTCGACCCTCAAGCTCCGATGAACCACGCTCCGATGCACGCTGCCGAGATCCAGGTTCCCGCGACGCCACCGATGCCACTGCGTTGGCGCTCGGCGTTGGTCTACGGCCTCGGAGCGTCCGGCCGCGCGGCGAGCCGATTGCTACTCGATCGGGGCGTCGCGGTTCTCGCCTGGGACGACCGCGAGCTGCCGCCGGGCGCGCTCGCGGATCTCGAGCGAGAGCCCGCCTTCCGAGGCCTTACTGCCGCCGCCGGCGGCCGACTGCCGGCGGAAGTCGACGCGGTGGTGGTCAGCCCGGGAGTGCCGCTCGATCGCCCGTTGCTCGAAGCGGCGCGTGCCGCCGGGCTGCCGATCATCGGTGAGGTCGAGCTCGCGTTCTCGCTCCTCGACGGCGAGGTGGTCGCGATCACCGGCAGCAACGGCAAGAGCACGACCTGCGCCCTCGCCGGGGCGGTGATCGCCGCCGCCGGGCATGCGGTCGAAGTCTGCGGCAACTTCGGTCCGCCGTTGTCGTCGCGGGTGGCGGGACCGGCCGGCCGGGTGTTCGTGGTCGAGGTCTCCAGCGGTAAGCGCGAGACCGGAGAGCGGTTTAGGCCCCCGGGCGCACCGCAGCAGAACC
>JAQBHE010000675.1:0-3208 GCA_032128015.1 Holophagae bacterium | reverse complement strand
TCGACGAGCGTCGACGCCAGTGTCGAACATCGCTTCGTTGGCGGGACGTCCCTTGGCCTGACGGTTTTCCAGAGCCGTTTCGAGGATCTGATCGACTTCGACTTCGCCACCTTCCTCCATGTCAACCGCTCGCGGGTCGACGCCGAGGGAGTCGAGCTGAGCGTGGCTTGGGAGCCGACGTCCCGTTTGGCGGTCGCCGGCGCCGCCACCTGGCAGGCGACCGAGGACCGAGCGACCGGCGAGCCTCTGCTGCGTCGTCCGGACTGGTCGGGGAACCTGCGCCTGACCTGGCGGCCGGCCGGCGCCACGACCCTGTGGCTCGACCTCCGGTCGGTCGGCCGTCTGTCGGATGCCCAGATCCCGGTGCCCGAGCTGACTCTCGTCCCGGCCCACGAGCTCGTCCACCTGGCGGCCTCCTGGCAGGTCCACCCGCAGTGGCAGGTGCGGGCCCGGCTCGACAACCTGCTGGACCAGGGCTACCAGACGCTGGTCGGCTTCCCCGGGGCGGGGCGCTCGGCGACCGTCGGTCTGCGTTTTCTCAGTGGTTCGTCGGGAGACAACGTGCCGTGAAGCACTTCCTCCTTCTCACCGGGGCGATGATGTTCTTCTTCCTCGCCCTCTTCGGCGTCGCCCAGGCTCTGGAGATCGGGATCTTGACCGACCCTGAACCCTGGCTCGAGCGGGGCGGCTGGATCGCCGCCGCGGTCGGCGTCCTCCTTCTGATCGGCGATGTCCTGTTGCCGGTGCCGTCGACCCTGGTGATGATGGCCAATGGTGCCCTCTTCGGGGTCGCTGCCGGGACAGCCCTGTCGATGGTCGGCAGCCTTGGGGCGGCCTGGGTCGGCTTCGGACTCGGACGTCGCGGTGGGCCGCTGATCACCCGGATCGTGCCCGAGGGCGAGCGGCGCCGTGCCAACGCGCTCCTCGAACGCTGGGGCGACCTGGCGATCGTGGTGACGCGGCCGGTGCCGATCGTCGCCGAGACGATGGCCGTGATCGCTGGTGCGTCCCCCCTGAGCTGGCGCCGAATGACCCTCGCCAGCTTGGCGGGAGGGCTGCCGGCGTCGCTGCTCTACGCCCTGGCCGGGGCGACCGCCGCGACATTCAACAATGCCGTTCTGGTCTTCGCTCTGGTCATCCTGGTGGCCGGTGTCTTCTGGGCGATCGGCCGCTGGCTGGTATGACGGCTCCAGGTCAGCGCTGCGGGCTTGCCAGTTGCTTTCGGCACCACGCCTGCAGAAGCGTGCGGTGGCTGTCGGACATGTCGCGGGTCCGGGGCATGTAACTGGAGCTCAGCCAGATGGCGGGTGAGGTGTAGTCAATGATCTGTTGCGCGGAGGCTGCCACCGCCGATTCGCACGACAAGTCGATGTGCTCGTTCATCACCGGGTACAGGAGGTAGTAGACCCGCAGCACCTCGTTGTAGACGATGTCCCAGGTCAGCTGGTCGTTGCCTACCGGCTCGGCGGCCGTGGGGTCCACGTAGAATTCCTTGTAGTCGGCGTTGGGCAGCACGCGGTGCGAGCAGTTGGGCCAGTTCGTCA
Source organism: Holophagae bacterium (assembly GCA_032128015.1). Lineage (GTDB taxonomy): Bacteria > Acidobacteriota > Thermoanaerobaculia > Multivoradales > Multivoraceae > JAQBHE01. The sequence continues at coordinate 1,664 of JAQBHE010000675.1, read as the reverse complement.
CGTATGGCGGGTTCATGAACTGGCTGTATGACAGGGCAGGCGGTGGCAGGGTGCCAACGGTGAACGCATAGGCCGTGTTGCCCGGAGCGCGAGTGGGAACCGAGATCGGCTGTCCGGGCTCGAGATCGTTCTTGAGCAAGATCCGGTCACCCGGGTTCTGCATCGGCACCGAGCGATAGATCCAGACGCTGATGTTGGGACAGGTGGCGGCGTCCAGGCGCTTGCCACGTTGGTACACCTCGACAGTGAAGGGGGCGTAGCTGCCCTGGTTCCACACCAGAGTGGCGCTGCCTTCATCTGACTCCTGGGTGTAGAAGCCGATGCCGTTGGTTGCCACCATCGCGTCGGTCTCGCTTAGAACGGTGCGGGCGCCGACGGTCAACGCCAGCCCGGCGCCTGCCGCCAGCGCCGACTGGGCGGCCGCGTTGTTCGAGATGTCCACGTCGAAGATCCAGCCCGAGGCGTTTCCGGCGACCGTGTCGAGGTAGCCGATGGTGCCCAAGGGGACGTCTCCGTTACTGCCTCGCGCCACCAGCAGTACGTCGCCGATGTTGAACTTGTTGTTGGTGCCAGATGCCCCGTCGTACTCGTCGGGAAAGGTGGCCGAGAGGTCCAGCGTCACCCGGTCGTGGCAGACCCGTGCTACGGCCGGCGCCAGCGCGAAGAGGTTGCCCGCCGCGCTATCGGACACAACGCCATTGTTGTGGGTGCTGTTCGTGGGGACATTCGGAGTGTCCTGGGTCATCAAGCGGCCGACCGGCATGCTCGTGATCACCTCGCTGGCAAGCAACGGCGCGATGGTGGCCACGATCTGCAGCGTCGTCGGATTGCTCTTTCGTTGAGCGTAGAGCGAAGCGATTTTGTTCGGGTCTACCTCGGCACCGTGCGAGTTGAAGAGGCTGTAGCGAAAGACGACGCCCACCACGTCGTCACCACGGAAGCCTGGCAGATCCACCGTTGTCCCCGGCCCGTAGCGCAGCGCGTGTTGGGCATTGGAGCCGGCGCCGGCATCCGCGGTGAGGTTGACGTTGCGGTAGAAGTTCAGCCAGTAGCCGGCGGCCTTGTCGGGGGTTCCAGAGAGGAACACCTTGGTGCCGCTTTGCAGTCTGAAGGTGTCCAGGAAGAACTGGGTGGCGGGCGGCGATCCCTCGGAGTTGACATCGGTGAAGGTGCCGCGCAGCTCGAGCTGGGCGCCCAGCGCGGACGAGAGTGGCACTGCCGAATTGGCGGTGGTGATCACCTCGCCCGCCTTCACTTGCACGCCGACCACGGTGAGATCATCGTCTTTCCAGGCCATCGCGCCGTAGTAGTTCCACTCGGCCGGCAGCTGCCGCAGCTTGCCACCGGATCCCGCGGCGTCGGGCACGTTGAAGGTCTGGACCGTCTGGACCCATGTCACGAATTCGGCGTCGGTCATACCGTAGGTCTGAGCGCGAACCGGCGAGGACAGCATCAGCGCCAGGGTCTCGCCGGCGCCACGAGGGGCGCCGGGCGGGATGAAGGCAGAGCCTGCGTAGTCGTCGTTGTTGGCAGTGCCGGGGTCCAGAGTGACGGTGCCGGCCAGGTGGATTCGGGGAAGATCGAAGACGCTCATGGAACCTCCCAATCGAGTGGGCGGCCGGGTCGCGCCGGCTCCGCCTAGCAGCCCGTGGTGAAAGTCAGGA
>JAQBHE010000674.1:0-3492 GCA_032128015.1 Holophagae bacterium | reverse complement strand
GTGCTGCCGATGGAGCCGCTGCAGGGTCTCGAGGTCGTGCTCGACACTGTGAAAGAGGGGCTCGACGAGTCCCATGCGCTCCAGGTAGCGATTCGGGTTCATTCGGACACCGCTGCGAGAGAGTGGCGAAGCCGTCGGGGCACTCGAAGCGAGCTCATCGAGGGAGGGCGTCCACGATCTGCACCAGGCCGAGCCGCGAGTAGAACTCGACGGAGCGAGCGAGATCGGTGGCCGGCAGGGTGACCTGGTTGAGTTTCATGATTTCTCCTCCCCCGGCCTCGGATATCGGTACACCCAGTGCGGCCCGGACGAAGCCAGCTCGATGACGTCCTCGAACCGGGCGCCCAGCCGCTCGGCGACTCTCTTCGACGGCTCGTTCGCGGGATCGATATAGCTCACCAGGGTCTCGGTGTTGACGACCTCCCAGGCGAAGTCCCGCGACACAGCGCCGGCCTCGGTCGCGTAGCCCTTGCCCCAGACGGCCGGGACCAGCCAGTAGCCGAGCTCGAGCTCGGGCCATTCAGGCGACTTCCAGAGCCCCACGCAGCCGGCGAAGATTCCGGTCTCCTTCTCTTCGACCGCCCAGTAGCCATAGCCGAGCAGGACCCAGTGGCCGATCTGCGACGCCATCCGGCGCCACGCCTGGTCGCCGCTCGCCACGCCACCGACGAAACGGGCCGTCTTCGGGTCGGCGTAGTACTCGGCGAACGATTCGAAGTCCTTCGCCTGCCACTGGCGCAGAATCAGTCTCTCGGTCTCGAGCTCGCGCATGGGAAGAGTTCTCCTCTCTAACATTCACACTTGCCCCGACAGCCGCTCGATCCACCCGGCGAACGCCCCGAGAAAACCCGACAGCCTTTCGAGCGTCTTCGGATCAGACAGCGTACCGGTCTCGTCGATCAGCTTGCCTGCCTCCCGGATGTAGATCGCAGGCCCGGTCAGGACGAGCGATTCGGTCGCGAAGAGGACCTGACGCAGGGTGCGTTGGGCCAGCCGGGTGCCCCAGGCGCCGGGGGTCGCGCCCATGATCGCCACCGGCTTGCCTGCCAGCACCAGATCGGGGCGATCCAGCGACAGCCAGTCGATGGCGTTCTTGAGCACGCCGGGTATCGATTGGTTGTACTCGGGGGTCGAGATCAGCAGGCCGTCGCACTCGCGAACCGCCTGCCGCAGCCTCGCCACCGGTGCCGGGCCGCCGTCGGTAGCGTCGTCGAGGTCGCCGCGATAGAGGGGAACCGACGCGAGATCGTCGAAAAGAGTCACCTCCATGCCCGCGGGTGTCTGGTCGCTCGCCGCGGCCAGAAGGCGCCGGTTGTAAGACTCGTGGCGCAGGCTGCCGGCGAGGCCGAGGATCTTGTGTTTAGCAGTCTTCATCCGATGACCTCCAAGGAGTGATGAAACAGGAGCAAGGCGAAGCCGATCAGCAGGGCCCCAGTCAGGCGATCCAGCCAATTGCGAACTGCTCGGCGCTCGAGTTGACGCGTCGCCAGAACGCCCGCCCACGACCAAAGAGCGAGGCCAGCGCCGGGTATCAGCACGAAGAGCGCTCCAAGCTGGGCGAGCCCGATGGCGGAAGTCGAGGCGCCACTCGCGCTGACGTCCAGCGAAGCAACGGCCGCGACCACCAGAACCCACGCCTTCGGGTTCAGAAACTGGAAGACGAACAGCCCGGCAAAGCTCGCGGCCAACGCTCGACTCCCGGTGTCCTCCGTGCGGCCGTCGGGCGCGAAGCTCTGGATGATCGCGCCGAGTCCCAGACCGGCCAGCAGCAAGCAAGCGCCGCTGCTCATGGCAACGGCCAGTCGAGGCTCCCGGTCGAAGGCGACGTTGGCACCGGCGGCCACCGCGACCAGAAGGCTCAAGCCGCCCACCAGGATGCCGGTGACCGCAGGTAGCGCCCCCCTCCAGCCTCGCGCGGCGGTCTCGCGCAGCACGATCAGGTTGTTGGGTCCGGGCGTGAGCGCTCCGACCGCGATCAGCCCGGCGGTGGCGATTAGCGGGTCCATCCGGGACCTCCCGTTTGCAAAACGACCCCTACGGACTCATTTAGAGACCGGACAGGCCACCATCGATCGCCCAGGTAAGCGTTCTCGGATCGCTCGCTGCTTCTTTTCGTCCAGTCCATGGCTGAACTCTCGCACGGCTTGCTGGTTCATCGACATCCACATATGGTCCAATAAAGCGACCATGTACGAGATGCCTCTCAACGCGCTCCGGGCGTTCGCCGCGATCTACTCCACCGGCGGAGTTCGCCCGGCGGCGCGAAAGCTGGGGATCGCCCACTCGTCGGTCTCGAGGCACTTGGCGGAGCTCGAGGCTTGGCTCGGAACGAGCCTCACCCGCAAAGACACCGGCCACCGGCGGCTCCGGTTCACCGACCAGGGAAGCGCCCTCGGCGAGGCGACCTTAGGAAGCCTCCGGGAACTGTCCGCGGTGGTCGCCTCGGTGCGCGAGGCGAGGTCGGACACCTCGGTCCAGATCGGCACCCACCCGTCGTTCGCCGTGCGCTGGCTGCTACAGCGCATCCCACAGCTCGAAGCGCGCCACCGGGAGATCGAAGTCTCGGTCATCGTCGATCGCCGGCTGAGCGATCTCGAGGGAACGGATCTCGATCTCGCGATCACCATGGGACCACGACGAGCCCCCGACCCACGCTGGCAGCGGCTGATGGGCGACGAGCTGTACCCGGTGATGAGCCCGGAGTTCTGGAGCCAGCACGGTCGCCCGTCAAAACCCCAGGATCTGGTCGGCCTGCGCCTCCTCCACGATCGAGACCCCGACGCCTCGTGGGGCGAGTGGCGGAGCGTTCACGGCCCGGAGAATCTGAACGTCCGCAAGGGCCCACGATTCACCTCGACCGATCTCGTTCTGCAAGCCGCAGCAAACGGGCAGGGCGTCGCCCTCGCCCGTCATCGATTGGCAGTGGGCGACCTCGCGACGGGTCGTCTCGTTCGGCCCCTCGGCGACCTCACCGTCGAGCTCGAAGACGCCTATTGGATTGTCGCACCGCGCCACAAGCTGCCGACACCGGCGACGCGCTCGGTGATCGAGTGGCTGAAGAGGGAGGCGGTCTCCGGATGACGCGGAAAATCTCCATCCGACCCGCCAGTACACTCGGGACTTGTTTCACGAGCGCTACAATCGGGCCTGGAGCGTCAGACGGGCTACGAGGAGGCAATCCTGACCAGGCATGAGAAGACCCTCTTCACTGTCTTGCGCGGCTCCTCGGACGCGAACATCCAGTTCAAGGAGCTATGTCGTCTGCTGGATCGCCTAGGATTCGACGTCAGAGCTCCACCCTCTTCGGCAATCGAAGGGCGGCGTGCTGGCGATACCACTCGAGCAGGCTCTTGCGGACGTCGCTTCCTCGGGATGTGTTCGGTACCGGAAACATAAAGGTACCCCGCCACCAGCCGCACTCCCTGCTCGCTAGCCTTCTTGCGTCGCTCCACTCTCAGCCGGAACTGCCGGCCGAGATAGAGGAACGTCTCC
>JAQBHE010000673.1:0-5168 GCA_032128015.1 Holophagae bacterium | reverse complement strand
CCGTCGCGCAGCTCGACCGCCTCGTGGGCTCCGGTCGAGGCGCCGCTGGGGACCGCCGCGCGACCGAAGGCGCCACCGACCAGCGACACCTCGACCTCGACGGTGGGGTTGCCGCGACTGTCGAGGATCTCGCGGCCGTGGATGAAGTCGATGGTGGTGGGCATGTTTCGCTCTCGGGGGGCCTGCGAAGGTGGGTTCGGGGATTCGAAATGGCGGACGCGGCGTCGGCGGTTGAGGCAGCTTACCAGCCCCCCTGGCCGCTAAGATGCGCCCGATGCCACCCGTTCGTAGGATCGCGATCTCGACCGGCGGCGGCGACGCTCCCGGGCTCAACGCCGTGATCCGCGCCGCGACCCTTGCCGCGCTCGGCCGCGGTTGGGAGGTGGTTGGGATTCGTCGCGGCTTTGTTGGGCTGTTCGAGCCCGGCGAGAGCGTGGTGCTCGACCGCGATCGGGTGCGCGGGATCTCCCACCTCGGGGGCAGCATCCTCGGCACCAACAGCCGGGGCAATCCCTTCGAGCGTCGCGAGGTCGACGAGCGGGGCGTCGAGCAAGTGATCGACACCATCGACCAGGCGATCGCTGGTCTACGGGAGCTCGAAGTCGACGCGTTGATTGCGATCGGCGGCGACGGCTCGATGGCGCTCGCCCATCGTTTGGCGAAACGCGGAGTGGCGGTGGTCGGGGTGCCGAAGACCATCGACAACGACCTCGAAGGCACCAATGTCACCTTCGGCTTCGAGACCGCGGCCGAGGTCGCGACCGACGCCATCGATCGGTTGCATTCGACCGCCGAGGCTCACGAGCGGGTGTTCGTGGTCGAGGTCATGGGCCGCTACGCCGGCTGGATCGCGCTTCACTCCGGGCTCGCCGGGGGTGCCGACGTGATCCTGCTCCCGGAAATTCCGTACACCCTCGATTCGGTGTGCCGGAAGATCCTGGAGCGTGAGCGGTCGGGCCGGCACTTCTCGATCGTGGTCGCCGCGGAGGGCGCGCGGGCGGTCGGCGGCGAACGCACCGTCGAGTCCCCAGCCTCTGCGGGCCGCGCCGAGCGTCTGGGCGGCATCGGTCACAAGCTCGCCGCCGAGATCGAGGAGCGCACCGGCAAGGAGTCGCGCACCGTCGTCCTCGGCCACCTCCAGCGCGGCGGCCGGCCGACCCCGCGCGACCGGCTGCTGGCGCTGCGCTTCGGCGCCGCCGCGGTGCGCGCGATCGAGGCCGGCGACTTCGGAGTGATGGTGTCGCTCGATCCACCGGACGTCTTGACCGTGCCGCTCGAGCGCGCGATCTCGCGGCTCAAGACCGTACCGCTCGATGGCGACACCATCCTCACCGCCCGTGATCTCGGGGTGTGTTTGGGCGATGGTTGAGATAGACACCGTCCAGCCAGGCGCCTTGTTCGTCGCCGGCGGATGGGTGTCATGGTCACTGGTCTTGCTGGCGGTGGCCTTGCTCTACGCCCTCGGGCGTCTTGCCCGGCGCGTTCGCGCGTTGCGCTCGGAACTGCGTGGGACCCAGGTTCGTGGCGGCCACCTTGCCGAAGCGCTGGCGCCGCTGATCGCGGACTTTCCGGTGGAGGTCGGCAAGGAAGGAACCACGACCCTGTTCCTCGGTCAGCCGGTCGACTACGTTCACTTCGACCCGGACGAGGGCGTGACCTTCATCGAGGTCAAGAGCGGCGAGTCCGGGTTGAGCGCGCGCCAGCGCCGCCTGCGCGAGCTGGTGGAAGCGGGACGGGTGCGTTGGCAGACCTATCGGGTGCGTTGAGATCCAGCGACCCGGCCGGGACTCAACGTCCCCCGTCATCGACCTCCGAACGCGACGGCCGTGACGCCGATCACAGAACCAACGCCGCGACCCGCAGCCGCGGGTGGTGGCCGGTCTCGACCCATGCCAGCAGCAGGCGATCGGTGAGCGCGAGCATCCGCGGGAAGCCGGCGGCGCGCTCGGCGCTGGTGGTCGCAACCTCGGCGATCGGACCCAGTCGCCCGCCGGTGTCGCCGAGCTCGATGCGTCGAATCAGCACCGCGGTTCCCTCGGCGCCGAGGCCGAGCCAACTCACCCAGGCTTCTTCGCCACGCATCGCGACATCCACCCGGCCGGTCGGACGCTCGGCATCGACCACCATCGGCGCACCGAAGCTGTTGCCGCCGTCGCTAGACACCGCGACCTTGACCTTCGGGGACTCATCGGCGGCAGTGAACCACGCCACCACGACTCGGGTGCCGTCGGCCGCGACCGCCGGTCCGTTGACCGGGCAGCCAGGAATCGCCCAGCCGTCCTCGAATACCGGCGCCGGTGCGCTCCAGCCATCACCGGTCCAGCGCACCCGCCAGATGTCGCGGACCTCTTGGTCGTTGCGGTTGCGGTAGACCACGATCGGACCGTTGGCGGTGACCGCGGCGTCGGTGGCGCAGCACTCGCAGACTCGTTCGTCGAGGACGGTGCTGGTCGCCGGCTCGCCGGTTGAGCTCGGTAGTCGCGCGGTGCGCAATTCCATCGGACCCTGATGCTCCATCTCACGGCCATCGAGCCAGAAGGCGTCGACACCGTCTGCCGCCGCGGCGTAGGAGACGAAGCCGTGCTCGGTGGGCGACAGGTCGTCGTGGAGCCAGCCCTGGTCGGACCAGACGACACCGTCGCTCGACCCAGCGAGCCCGACGCCGTAGGCATAGGTGTCGTCGCCGATCTTGCGCAGCCAGTGGGCGGCTAGCCGCCCTTGGTGGTCCTCGGCTATCGCCGGCAGGTCCGCCCAGTTGGCGAAGAACCCGGGTCCGGTAGCGATCGTTGACGGCGCCTCGAATGCGCCATCGCCCAAGCGCGCGACGCGCAGCGCGAAGTCGCGAACCGGTCCTTCGCCAGTGGGCTCGAGCCACGACAGCAAAGGCCCGTGCGAAGAAATCGCCAGGTTGGGCGCGATCGGATCCCCTTCGGCCGGAGACTCGATTGCTACCAGGGTTCCGTAGCTGGAAGTGTCGGCGAGTCGGCGGTTGTCGGTCCCTGGTTCGCAAGCGGCGAAGATCCACCCGGAGGCGGCGAGGGCCGTCGCCATGAAGCGGAAGCGGTCGACGAGATCGAGCTTGGAGACAGTCGTGATCGTGAGCATGTCGAGACGATACCTGAGGTCAGCCTGCTGCCGGTCTGCCGGCTAGAATGACCGGGCGTCGAGGAGGTGCGAGGAGGTGACGGTGCGGGCACCATGACCGATCTGGGATTCCTGTCGCGCGACCGCGGGCAACGCCGGTTGCGCCCGGTCTGGTTGGCGATTCTCTTTCTCTCCGTCGCGCTCATCGCCCTCCTATTTCTGCGCGTCGGTGCCGAGCCGACGGTCGAGGTCACTCCGGAGCGACCTGCGATCGGCAAGCAGACCGCGCTGGCGGTCGAGGTCAGAGAGCCCAAGCGTGGTATCGGGCAGGTCAGGGTCGAGCTGGTCCAGGGCGACCAGGTGTTCGCGATCACCGCGGTCGAGCGCCTGCCGCGGCCGTTCTGGGCGCTGTGGGGCCCCAAGGTCGATGTCGAGCATCTCGACCTCGAGGTTGGCAGCGCTGCGGTTCCCGGGCTGGTCGCGGGCACCGCCACGGTGCGAGTGACCGCTTCGCGCGCCGGCACCTGGCTGCGCCTGCCGCGACCGGTGGTGGTCGACCGCGAGCTGCCGGTTCAGCTGACACCGCCCGCGGTCTCGGTGCTATCCGACCTGATCTACGTCGCCCAGGGCGGCAGTGAGGCTGTGGTCTATCGGGTCGGCGCGAGCGCGGTGACCGACGGTGTCCGCGCAGGCGAGGCGTTCTTCCCCGGCTTTCCCCTTCCCGGCGGTGGCACCGGCGAGCGTTTCGTTCTGTTCGCGGTGCCCTATGACCTCGGCGACCGGAGCCAGGTCGGGCTCGAGGCGAGCGACGCTGCGGGCAATGTCCAGGCGGTCGAGTTCCTGGATCGCTTCACCGCCAAGCCGATGCGCAAGTCGCGGATCGATTTGAGCGATGGCTTCATGGACCGGGTGGTTCCGGAGATCCTCGGCCACACGCCGCAGATCGCGGCGCGGGGCACGACCCTCGAGAGCTATCTCGCGATCAACGGCGAGCTGCGCCGAGAGAACGCAGAGCAGCTTCGCGGCCTGGTGGTGCAAAGCGAGCCCCGGTTCTTGTGGCGGCGGCGGTTTCACCAGCAGCCCAACACTCAGGTGATGGACTCTTTCGCGGCGCATCGCACCTATTTCTACGACGGCCGTGAGGTCGATACCCAGGACCACCTCGGCTACGACCTGGCGTCGCTGCGCCGGGCGCCGGTGGAGGCGGCCAACAGCGGCCGGGTGATCTTCGCCGCCTACCTCGGGATCTACGGCAATACCGTAGTGCTCGACCACGGCTACGGTTTGATGAGCCTGTACGCCCACATGTCGTCGATCGAGGTGGAGACCGGGCAGGCGGTCGACCAGGGCGCGGTCCTCGGTCGCACCGGCGAGACCGGTCTCGCCGGCGGTGACCATCTCCACTTCACGGTGCTGCTCGCCGGAGTGCCGGTCGATCCGGTCGAGTGGTTCGACGCCAAGTGGATCCGCGATCGTCTGGTGCGCAAGCTCGGATCTGCGCTGCCGTTCGACGACTGAGCGAGCCGTGACCAAGGGTCGATCGTCTTCCGAACGACTGGCGCTCCTCGGCGGCCTACCGGTGCGAACCGCGACGTGGCCGCGTTGGCCGGAGCGCGGACCGGAAGAGGAGGCGGTCTTGCTGGGCGCGCTTCGCGACGGCGACTGGGGCGGGTTCCCGCTGCCTTCACCTTCGAGCGAGCGCTTTGCCCGTCGCTTCGCCGAGCGTCACGATAGCCGGTTCGCGCTGTGCGTGGCCAACGGCACGGTGTCGCTCGAGATCGCGCTCCAGGCGCTCGGCGTCGAGCCGGGATCGGAGGTCGTGGTCCCCGCCTACACCTTCGAGGCGACCGCGGCGGCGGTGCTGTTCGCCGGCTGTGTGCCGGTGTTCGCCGACGTCGAGCCCGACACCTACTGCCTGTCGGCCGACGCGGTGGCTGCGGCGATCACTCCGCGCACCCAAGCGGTGATCCCGGTTCACCTGGCGATGACCTTCGCCGACATGGATCGTCTGGGCGAGCTCGCCGCCCGCCACGGCTTGCGCGTGCTCGAAGATTGCGCCCATGCCCATGGCGCGCGCTGGCGCG
>JAQBHE010000672.1:0-3927 GCA_032128015.1 Holophagae bacterium | reverse complement strand
TTCTCGACCTCGGCCGGATAGACATTCTCGCCGCCCGGCTTGATCAGTTCCTTCTCCGCTTTGCGTCGGACGAATGTCAGGTTGCCGGCGCCATCGAAGCGGCCGACGTCGCCGGTGTGGTGCCAGCCATTCCGCTGGGTGTGGGCGGTGACTTCGGGCAATCCGTCGTAGCCCAGGAACACCAACGGCCCGCGAACCACGATCTCGCCTTCGCCCCCCGTTGGGACATCGCGGTCGTAGTCGTCGACCAGCTTGACCCGGCACAGCTCGCCGGCCTTGCCGGCGCAACCGAGTCGCTCACGGGCGTTCTGCAGGGTCACGAGGCCCGTGGTCTCGGCCTGACCGAAGCCGGTCCAGAAGGTGGCGCTGGTCTCGTCATGGAGGCGAGCCATGGTCTCGGGGCTGTCGAGACCGGTGACCAGCCGCAGGCTCTTGAGCCGGCTGCCCGAGGCCTTGGCCGCGTCGAGGACCTGGGCGAGCACCGGCGGGAAGTCGCTGAGATGGGTGAGGCGGAAGCGATCGATCAGCGACACGGTCAACGCCGGATCGAACTTCGGGGTCACGACGTTGGCGGCGCCGACGTGGAGGAAGGCCAGGAGGCGGCCGAGAGCGGCGATGTGAAACAGCGGCAGCGCGACCAAGTTGCGGTCGTCGGGAGTCAGCGAGAGCGCGCCGATCTCCTGGAGGTTGGCCGAGATCAGATTGCGGTGACTCAAGACCGCGCCGCGCGGAACCGTGTCGACCGCAGCGGTCGCGATCACCGCGAACGGGGCGTCGGGATCGACCGCCGGAGGCGGGTCGGGATCGCCGTCACGGTACAACTCGGCGATCGGCTGGTGGCTCGGCAGGGAGTCGCTCGAGTCGAGGTCGATCCACAGCCGGACGCCATCGGCCGCGGGTCCGCCCGGCAACCGGTCGCGCGCCGGCCGATCGCTCAAGAACGCCTGAGGGCGCGCACGCTCGACGATCCTCGCCACTTCGTCGGCGGTGAGGCGCCAGTTGATCGGGCAGGCGACGTAACCCTGGCGCGCGCACGCCAGGTAGGTCTCGACGTAGGCGCCCGAGTTGAGCGCCAGGATCGAAAGTCGCGCGCCCGGCTCGAGCCCGGAACGCCCAAGACCCGTGGCCAGCCGGTCGACTCGTTGGCGTAGCTCGGCGAAGGTGCGCTCCCCTCCGCGCTCGTCAACCAAGGCCAGCCGGTCGCCGTGGGCCTCGGCGTTGCGGACCAAGGCATCGTAGAGAGTGAAATGGTGGGCGGTCATGGTCGCGGATTCTCCTGCGGCGCCAGCACTCCGCCGAGGCCGGCGTCGAGGATCGCGCGGTTGAGCCGAGCCAGATCGTCAGCCAGAACTCGGGCCAATGCGTCGCCCTGGGTGTCGAGCTGCGTTTGCAGCTCGCGATGCACCGCCCGCTGAGCGTCGGTGGGCCGGTGGTCGGTTTGCTGGACCCGTCGGGCCAGGTAGGTCAACTGGGCGTACAGCCGCCGCTCCCAGCGCAGGGTGTCCTGGGAGGCCTCGGTAAGGCGGAGGTCGAAGAACGCGTCCTCGATGCCCTCCAGGCGCTCGCGAACCTGGTCGATCGACTCGAGCACCGCATGGTCCTTGGCGAGCCGCGGTTCGACACGAGAACGCAGGCTCGCTACTTGTTGGAGGAGCTGTTCGAGGTCGTTGATCATCGTCGCGGCTTCTTCGATGTCGCTCCCCAGATCGCGAATCAGCGCGGTTTGCTCGGCGAGGTCCGCCGGCGTACCCGCGGAGGTGGGGTCGGCGAGCACTTGGAGCTCGGTTTCCTGGGTGAGCGTACCGACGACCAAGCGCACCGTGTAGGTCCCCGGCGGCGCCAGGATCGAGAACCGACCACCGTCCGAGAGGGGGCGGAATCCCTCCTCGGGCAGGGTGACGTGGGGGCTGTCACGAGGCGGCATCAAGAGTTTGACCTCGGGGCTCTGGTCGAATCGCAGGTCCCAGTGGACGCGGTGCAGACCGGGCTCAGAGTCGAGCTCGTCGAGGGTGCGCACGACCTCGCCTTGGCCGTCGAGGATCTCGATCTCGAGCCTCTCCTTCTTCGTCTCTTCGCCCGCGACTTCCGCAGCGAATTCCTTGACCTCACCGGTGGCTGGCGCGGGCAGGGAGTAGTGGAGGATGGCGCCGTACTCGGGATTCTTGCCAGCCGCCGGATCGTCCGACCGGCTCATCGGCGATTCGCGGTCTCGGAAACGGTAGGTCGGGCGAGGACGGTAGAGAACCGGGCCGGTGGCAGCGGCGGCGGCGAGCGGATCGAGCTGACGGAGCGGGGAGAGGTCGTCGAGGATCCAGAAGCCGCGACCGTAGGTGGCGAGCACCAGATCGCCGAAATGCTCCTGGACCGCGATCCAGTGCACCGGCGCCGGTGGCAGGTTCGAGTGCAGTTGCTCCCAGCTCTGGCCGTCGTCGAAGGACAGCCAAAGCGCGTTGTGAGTGCCGAGGTACAACAGCCCCGGGCGCACCGGGTCCTCGCGCAGGCAGTGGGCGTAGCCGAACACCGATTGCGGCAGGTTGGCGCGCAGCGAGCGGAAACTGCGACCGTAGTCGTCGGTGCGAAAGACGTAGGTGGTGGTGTCGCCTTCCTGATGGCGATCGATCGCGACGTACGCCTTGCCCGGCTGGTGACGAGACGGCTCGACGCTCGAGATCGTCGCGAGCGGCGGCAGGCCAGAGAGCTCTGAGGTCCAATCGGTCCAGGAGGCGCCGCCGTCGCGGGTGAGCTGGAGCTTGCCGTCGATGGTGCCGGCCCAGATCACCCCGCGCTCGAGCGGCGACTCGGCGATCGCGAAGACCACCGGCGCCACGGTCGGTCCGGCGTCGTCGAGGGTCAGACCGCCGGTTCGCTGCTGGAGCGCCGGGTCGTCGGTGGTCAGGTCGGGGCTGATCTCCTGCCAAGACTGACCACCGTCGACGGTGCGGTGGACGTGCTGGCTGCCGACGTAGACCGTGTTGGGATCGTGGGGGGAGATCGCGATCGGGAACGACCATTGGAAGCGGTAACGGAGACCCAGAGCCGCCCGGCTCTCGATCGCGAGTGGCCAAACGCTGACATCGCGCGAGTGCCCGCGCGATTGGTCGAAGCGCTCGAGGATGCCGTCGTAGCAGCCGCTCCATACGATGTCCGGGTTGCCCGGAGTCGGTACCGCGAACCCGACTTCGCAGCCGCCGACCGAGCTCCAGGCGCCGATCGGGATCTCGTCGCCGGTGAGGGTGTTGCTGGGCCCGCGCATCGACGGTCCGTCCTGGCGGTTGCCGTAGACGAAGTAGGGAACCTGGTCGTCGACGTTGACGTGGTAAACCTGGGCAATCGGGAGCTGGGGCCGAAACCAGGTCTTGCCGCGGTTCTCGGTGATGCTGATGCCGCCGTCGTGACCGGTGATTCGGCGGTTGGGGTCGAGCGGGTCGATCCACATGTCGTGGTGGTCCCACCCCGAGTCTTGGGCGCGAATGCTGCGTCCGCCGTCGGTCGACAGGCTCTGCGAGACGGCGAGAAAGGTGATCTCGTCGGCATCGTCGGGGGCGGCGACGGCGCGGGTGTAGTAGAGCGGTCGCTGGGTCAAGGTGTGGTCGCGGCTGATCAGCTGCCAGTTCGTGCCGCCGTCATCGGAGCGCCAGAGCACACCGGCGTCTTCTTCGAGGGGATGGAAGTCGGGGTTGGTAGCCGTTTCGATCAGCGCGTAGACCCGCGACGAGTCGGCTCGCGACATCGCCAGGCCGATCTTGCCCCAGGGCGATTCCGGGAGGCCCTTGCCCGCGAGTCGGGTCCAAGTGTCGCCGCCGTCCGCAGAGCGGTAGATGCCGCTGCCGGGGCCGCCGCTGTGCCGCCCCGAGGTCGACATCACGAACTGCCAGGTCGCGGCGAACAGGATCCGCGGGTTGTTGGGGTCGATCACCAGGTCGATCG
>JAQBHE010000671.1:0-5215 GCA_032128015.1 Holophagae bacterium | reverse complement strand
ACGCTTCGGTCGCGACCCTCACGATTCCAACGGTTCCCTCGGCCTTCGCCGGGGCGAAGCGTCGAGCCTGGTCGCCGTCGTCATGGTGGCTGCGGTCGTGCTGCTTCCGACCGCGGTCTTCCACCTCTTCGCCCACGGCTCGCCCTTGCCCACGACCTTCTTGGTCAAGACCGCCGCCAGCCATTCCTGGTGGCCAGCGCTGCGCGACCTGTTCCGAGCCGCCGAAGTGCTGTTCCGGTCGCAGCCCTGGGCGCTGCTGTTCGCGGGCGCCGGGTTGGTATCGCTGCTCGAGCGGTTGGGCACCGAGCGCGAGCGATCGCTGCTGCCGGCGCTCTGGCTGGTCGGGCTGCCGCTCGCGCTGGCGACGATGGCGGCGCCCGGGACTGCGGTCAACCTCGGCAACTTCGGACGCTACGTCTTCCCGTTGTTTCCGTCGCTGGTGCTACTCGGGACCCTCGGCCTGGCTCGGATCTGGGTGGCGCTGGTGGGGGCGCGACCGGGCCCTAGGTGGCGCACCGCCGCGGCGCTTCTCGCGGTCGTCGTGGTGTTGCCGACCGCCCGAGCGATGGTCGCTGGCGCCGGGCGATACGCGCTGTCGGTCGCCAACGTCGCCGCCAGCGACGTTGCGGCTGGACGCTGGATCGCGAGCCACTTGCCGGCGGAGGCCCGGCTCGCGGTCCAGGACATCGGTGCCATCGCCTACTACGCTCCCAATCCCCTGCTCGACCTGGTCGGCATCGTCAACCCCGAAATCCGGCGGGTGGTCGAGGTCGGGGAGGATCGTGCTCCGTTGGCCCGACTAGGCCGCCTGTTCGGATTCGTCGAGCGGGCGGGCGCCGACTTCTTGGTGCTGTTTCCGGAGTCCTACGGTGGCTTGCGCACCCTCGAGGATCTGGTTCCGGGGTTGGTGGTGGTGCACCGGATCGAAGTGCCGCAGAACATCACGATGGCGGGTTCCGAGCTGCTGGTGATCGCGACTCCGTGGTCGCGCTTCGGCCCGGGGTCGTCGGCTCAGGGCCAATAGACCACCGCGACAGCGGCGATGCCCCACAGCGCCAGATTCACCACGAACGGGGCGTCGGTCAGCATCGCTTCGGTGGGGCTGTGCTCGTTGTGGACCTGGTAGGTGAGGTACAGGTAGCGGAAGATCCCGAACAGCACGAAGGGAATGGTGTAGAGGAGGAATCGCGAGCCGAAACGCTCGAGGGTCTCTGGGGACGTGGTGTACAGAGCGTACGACAGCAGGGTGGAGGCGCTGACCACGTTGATCATCTGATCGACGAAGGCTGGACTGTAGTGTCCGAGCACTTCGCGCTGGAGGCTGGCGTCGGCGACCGCGGTGACCAACTCGTGGCGTCGTTTGGAGAGCGCCAGGAACAGGGCGAGGAAGATCGTGCATAGCAGCAGCCACGCCGACACCGGCACCGCGATCGCAGCGCCCCCGGCCAACACCCGCAGCACGTAGCCGGAGCTGACGATCATCACGTCGACGATCACGATGCGCTTGAGTCCGAACGAGTAGGCGATGTTGACGATGGCGTAGGTGCCCGCCAGGGCGAGCAGGGTCGGGTTCAGTGCAAAGGCCCCGGCGAGTGCCGCCGCCGCCAGCCCGAGCATGGCGACGAAGGCGACGCGCGGGTCGAGCGTGCCCGAAGCGATCGGCCGGTTGCGCTTCTGGGGATGAAGCCGATCGCGGTCGCGATCGACCAGGTCGTTGAGCAGGTAGACCGCGCTCGAGAGGGCGCAGAAGAGCGCGAATGCCGCCGCCGATCGGCCGAGCGATATCGGCTCGCCGAGGGCGCGACCGAAGACCAACGGCGCGAAGACAAACCAATTCTTGGTCCACTGGTGTGGACGCAACGACCGGAGGAGCGGCGGCACGAACGTATTATCGCCCAGACGTGCTGGTAAGGCGGAGCCCAAGCAGCCCGTGGTGGTGCGCCGGGTCAAGCCCGGGGAAGGGAGAGGAGATGCCGGCATGCTGACTTTCACCATGGGCTGCCGGTGAGCCGAAGTACCCGTGGCCAGTTGGTGTTCGCCCTGCCCTTGGCGGCGCTGGTGTGGGCGGTGTGGGGGTTGCTCAGCGGCCGCCAGACGCTCTTTTTTCGCGACGTCTTCAACCTCCACTGGCCGGCGAAACTGGCCCAGGCCGAAGCCTGGCGCGCCGGCTTTCTGCCGCTGATCGACCCCTACAGGGCCGGCGGCCAGCCGTCGCTCGGCAACCCCAACTCGCTGCCGCTGTATCCCGACAACCTGCTCTATCTGATCGTCCCGGACCTGTGGGCGTTCAACGCCCACTTCTGGATTCACCTGCTGCTGGCGCCGCTCGCGTGCTCCTGGCTCGCGCGCCGCTGGGGTCTGTCGGCGGCGGCGTCCTGGAGCGCTGGAATCGCATACGGATTCAGTGGGTTCCTGCTCTCGCAACTCAATTTCTACAACTTGATCGCGGGGGCCGCGATCGCCCCCGCCCTGGTGGCAGCGACGCTCGCCGCCCGCGCCGTTCCCGAGGGCGCCGTCGAGGGCGGGAGAGCCTGGCGGGGTCGCCGCGGGCTCCGGTTGGCGGCGCTCGGTGGTCTGTGGGCGTTGATGCTCCTCGCCGGCGATCCGATCGTGGCGTTGGTAGCCGGGGTCGTGGCGCTGGCCGCGTTGTGGCTGCACCGGGGCCCGAAGGCCGCCGAGAACGGGGGTGGTCGACCGCGGGTTTTCGCCCTCTGGCAACTCGGCGTGGCGGTGATCGCCGGCAGCCTGGTGGCGCTCCCCCAGTACCTCGAAATGGCGAGGATTCTCGGCTGGTCGTATCGCGGATTCCAGGGGTTCTCCGCGATCTCGCGGCTGCAGGCGAGTTGGGACCCCCGTCAGGCACTCGACTGGCTGGTGCCGTTTCCCTACGGGATGCCGCGTCTCGACTTCTGGGGTAAGTCCTTCTTCGGCGGCGACCTGCCGCTGTTCTGGAGCCTGTACCCCGGGGTTTTGGTCCTGGCATTGGTGTTGTCGTCGGGGCGCCCGGTGACACCCCTGCACCGTTTCGCGTGGCTCTGCATCGGCGGCGGACTGTTCTTCGCGCTCGGCGCCCACAATCCGGCGGTCGGCTGGCTGCTCCGACTCCCTGGCGGTGACCTGCTCCGGTTCCCGGTGAAGCTCTGGTTGCCAGTGGCGCTGGGGGCTGCTTGCCTGGCCGGACTCGGCGCCGAGCGAGCGTTCGAGAACGCCCGGCCTAGGCGCCTGGTTGCGGTCCTCGGACTGCTCGGCCTTCTCTACGCGTTGGGGGCCGGGGTCTTGAGCTGGTTTGCTGTGCCGGCGGTCGAGTGGTTGCGTTCGGTGGTGCCGACATCCTTCCGGGATTCGTTCGTCGAAGGGGTGCGGGTTCGCTGGCTGGTGCTGTCGTGGGTCGGCGCCGCGTCGTGCATCCTGTACGCGGGCGGGCTGGTCGCTCTACGCCGACGCCCAGGGCTCGCGCTGGCCGCGGCCCTGAGCGTGCACGGGTTGCTCCAGGTGACGCTCCTGCGTCCGCTGCTGCTGGTCGACGAGGCGGAGGCGTACCGGTCGCGGCCGCCCTGGGTCGGGCAGATCGCGGCTGGCGACCGGCTGGTACAAGGCGACTTTCTCGAGGCTTTCGGCAAACCTCGGCTTCCTGCCTACCCCGACCTGCGCCCGTTGTGGGTCCAGCGCCGAGGCTGGCGCGAGGGCTACCCCTTCGCCGGTGTCCGCTGGGGCGTGCGCTACGAGCTCAACGTATCCGCCGAGGGCCTGGACTCGTTTCTCGCGCAGGCCACCCTCGAGGCGATGCGTCGCCTCGATGACGAAGGTCGGCTGCGAGTGCTGCGGTCGCTGGGCGTCGATTGGTTGATTCTCGGACGCGAGCTCGATCCGGCGGCCACTGCGGTGGTGGCGGCGATCCGGGTACCGGCCGACCTCGGCGACGCGATCCTCTATCGGATCGAGGACGGGGCAGACGACGTCCAAGTCGTGGGCAACATCTGGCGGTCTCCCCACGTCACCGGCAGCCTGGGGCTGATCCGCGATCCCGGCTTCGATCCTCGCACCACGGTGGTGCTCGCGGGCGCGGGCGAGGCGGCGCCAGGGGCGGCGGTGCCAAGGGCGGCGGCGCGCGGCGCGCGCGGCTCGGCAGTGGTCCTGGCCGAGAGCGCGGAACGGGTGCGTCTTCGCGTCTCCAGCGTCGGACCGGCGGCTCTGGTGGTGCAGCGATCGCACCTGCCGATCTATCGGGCGAGCATCGATGGTCAGCCGGCGCCGGTCAGAATCGCCAACATCAGCCGGATCGCGGTCGAGCTTCCGGGCGGCGAGCACGAGGTCGAGATCTGGGTCGATCGACGCCCGCTGCGGTTCTCGATGGGGATCGGCTGGCCACTCGCGGTGCTGCTGGTCGCCGGGGCTTCGTGCTACCGCCGGTGTAGTTGATGGCTCGCTGCGGGAATGGTGAGTACGATTCGAGTTCGGGAGTTCAAGACTTCTACGATGGCCACCATCCGCCGCCTGCGCAAAGTGCTGATCGCCAATCGGGGCGAGATCGCGGTGCGCGTGTTGTGCGCGCTGCGCGAGCTCGAGATCACTTCGGCGGTGGTCTACTCGGAGGCGGATCGCGCGGGCCTGCCGGTGCTGCTCGCCGACGAGGCCTATTGCATCGGTCCGGCTGCCTCTGCCGAGAGCTACTTGCGGGGTCAGGCGATCGTCGATCTGGCCTGTCGCATCGGCGCCGATGGCGTTCATCCCGGGTATGGTTTCCTGTCCGAGAACGCCGAGTTCGCCGGTCAGTGCGAGCAGGCCGGCGTGGCCTTCATCGGGCCGCCGTCGTCGGCGATCGAGATCATGGGCTCGAAGGTCAGGAGTCGCCAGAGGATGGTCGCGGCCGGAGTGCCGGTGGTGCCCGGAGGCGTCGAACCGGTGCCGGACCCGGAGTCGGCGGCAGCCGGGGCCCGCGAGCTCGGTTATCCGGTGATGCTCAAGGCTTCGGCGGGCGGCGGCGGCAAGGGCATGCGGCTGGTGCGTAACGACCGCGAGCTTCCCGCGGCGTTCCGCGCCGCAACCTCGGAAGCCAAGTCGAGTTTCGGCGACGGATCGGTATACCTCGAGAAGTACGTCGAGCGCCCGCGCCACGTCGAGATCCAGGTGCTCGGCGACCAGCACGGCAAGGTGGTCTCGCTGGGCGAGCGCGAGTGCTCGTTGCAGCGCCGCCACCAGAAGGTCGTGGAAGAGG
>JAQBHE010000670.1:0-3853 GCA_032128015.1 Holophagae bacterium | reverse complement strand
GTGGCGAGAAGCTGATGCAGGACGAAAAGCGCGACTCCGCCCACTGGCAAGCTTCTCAGCCACCGGCGGAGCGGAAAGGCCTTGTCGTGCGGGCGTGCTGACTTTCACCACGGGCTGCTATAGGCCAGCCTCCGTTCCGGTGCGGTGCGCGACGAAGGAATCCGCGATAGACGGCATCCAACTGGGCGAGCCGAGCACTCCCGGCGGTCGAGCCTGCGATGTCGGAACGAGTTCGTGGCGGGACCGGGTCTCGGGAGTGCCGGCCGAAACCAAGGAGGAATCCATGAACCACCGCCGTCCCGCCGCACAGCCGAACGCTCGGCTTACCCAAAGCTGCACGTTTCTCGCTCTCGCCCTCTCTGTCATTCCCCTCTTCGTCGCCCCCCTCGCCGCGCAGGACAGCGATCTCCCACCCTACCTTGCAGATCGGGGTCGAGGAATCGCTACTTCGCTCTTCGGGACCTACGTCGAATCCGGCGAGTTCGTCGTCTACCCGTTCTACGAATACACCCGGACAACGGCATTCGAATACAAACCGAGCGAGCTCGGCTTCGTCGGAGGCGAGGACTATCTCGGCAAGCTCGTCGAGCGCGAATCGCTCCTCTTCCTCTCCTACGGCATCTCGAATCGCGTCATCGTCGAACTGGAGGGATCTCTCCGCACCGAGACCACTTTCGACAAGGCCGCGAACGATCCGTCGAACGTGCCGTCGCGCCTGGTCGAATCCGGGCTCGGCGACGTCGACGTCCAGGTTCGCTGGCGCTGGCGGGAGGAGAACGAAAAACGCCCCGAACTGTTCAGCTTCGTCGAGCTCACTCCACCTCTCGCACGCAACAAGCAGCTCATCGGCACTCAGGACTGGGAAGGGGCCTTCGGGTTTGGGGCGATTCGCGGTTTTCGCTGGGGCACGCTCTACGGACGCGTCGCTCTGGCCTACGATGGCGACGGCGGCCAGGTCGAGATGGGCGAGTACGCCATCGAGTATCTCAAGAGAGTTTCGCCCCACTGGCGGCTCGTGGCGACGCTCGAGGGCGAGAGCGACGAGGTCTCGCTCATCGGCGAGGCGCAGTGGCTGATCTCGAAGCACGCCATGCTGAAGCTCAACACCGGCTTCGGCCTCTCCGAGAAAGCCCCCGACATCGCTCCCGAGGTCGGAATCCTGTTCCGCTTCTGAGCGCGCATGCTCCGACCGGTCATCGCCAGGCGATGGCGTGCAGTGTTCGCTGGGTGAACACCGCGGCCGTTCACTCAGCTCTCGGCGATCCAATTCTCCAAGAGCAGGCCGTTGATCTCTTCCATGTGACCGTCTGTGCTCACCAGGGTGCGGCCGTTGGCGATCGCGGTCGCGGCGATGGCAATGTCGAAATCCGGGATCGGCCGGTCGCGATGGAGCAGATCGGCCTTCAGACGCCCAAAGTGCTCTCCGCAGCGCTGATCGAAGTCGAGGATCTCCAGCTCCCGGAAGAGGATCGAGAGCCGCTCACGGTTCGCCTCTCGTCGAAACGAGCACTCGGCGCCAAGGTGCAGTTCGCCGACCGTCAAGGCGCTGACGGCGAGAGCTCGTGGCCCCGCAATGATCACGCGCCTTACAAGCTCGTGGTCGGCGAGAGGAAATGCGCTCTCGGTCGGCTAGTTTTGGGAGGAACCCGAAGCCCTCAGCGCCCGACGCGCGACCTCCTCGCCATCACCACGGAAATCGCCACCACCAGGCCGTCGAGGGTGCTCGGATTCGCCACCGCATCGGGTGCTCGCAACGCTTCTGCCACCGCCGCCGCGGTGGTTGCACCCAGTGCAACGATCACGGCCTCACCCATCGCCCACAGCAGCTCTCGAGGTCCCAAGCCGCGCCGCCATCCGCGAACCGCCGACGGACTGGTGAAGGTGACGACGTCGACTCTCCCCGCCTCAATGTCGGCACGCACCAGCGCTGGATCGAGTGCCGCCGCGCGCGGCTCGTAAACGCACACCCGCTCGACACGGCGCCCGCAGACGCGAGACCGTCTTCGACGGCTGCGGCAGCAGCGGAGCTCGCTGGAAAGAGCACGCGTTTGGCGGCGAGATCGTGACCGTGCGCCATCGCCTCGACCAACGCCGCGGCCCCCGATCCGCTCGGCATGCAGTCGATCGACCAGCCGCGAGCTTGCACCGCCTTCGCCGTCGCCGCGCCGACCACCGCGATCCGCAACCGCGGTCGAGCGGACCCGAGCCGCGCCAACACCGGCTCGACCGCCCGGGCGCTGGTGAACACGATCCAGGCGAAGTCGGACACGCGCTCGAGCGCGAGCTCGAGCGGCTCGAGATCAACCGCCACCACCTCGACCGCCGGCCAGCGAAGCACCCGGGCGCCTTGGGCGCGGAGCCGAGTCGCCAGCGGTCCGCCGTCCGGCTCGGCACGGGTGACCGCAACCCCGACCCCCGAAAGCGGCCCGTCCACCGAGCTCAGCGCCCGCTCCTCGCGCGTTCGAGAATCTCTCCGGCACCGCGCTCGAGAAGAATGGCGGCGAGCCGACGTCCCGCGGCCCGGCAATCGGTGATCGCATTCGCAAGATCGCCAGCGACCTCGATCGCGACCTCGCCCGAGACCTGCTCGCGCCCGTCGGGCGACGCCACCTTCGCCGACAGTCGCAGCCGCTGGCCATCGATGCGAGCGAGCGCACCCACCGGCGCCAGGCACCCGCCCGCGACCGCGGCGAGGAGCTCGCGCTCTGCGGTGATCTCGCAACGGGTGGCCGGGTGCTCGAGCGCGCGAACCAACGCCCGGGTCGCCTGGTCGTCGCCACGCGTTTGCAGCGCCAAGGCGCCCTGCCCCGGCGCCGGCGGAAACCGCTCGGGGTCGAGGACCTCGGTGATCCTCGCGGCGAGCCCGAGACGGCGTAGTCCGGCCGCCGCCAAGATGATCGCGTCGTAGTCGCCGGCATCGAGCTTGGCCAACCGGGTCGGCACGTTGCCGCGCAGATCACAGGGCTCGAGGTCGGAGCGCCATTGGCGCAGGAACGCCTGGCGGCGGAGACTGCTCGTGCCCACCCGCGCCCCCGGAGCGAGGGCGTCGATCGTAGCGCCGGCCGCCCCGGCCGCACCGACCAGGACATCGCGCGGGTCCTCGCGCTCGGTCACCGCCGCGATCAGGAGGCCCGCGGGATCCTCGGTGGCCAGGTCCTTCAGACTGTGCACCGCGAGATCGATCTTGCGCTCAGCAAGCGCGCGCTCGATCTCGCTGGTGAAGAAGCCACGCCCGTCGACGGTCGAAAGCGGCACATCGGCCAGTCGGTCGCCCCGAGTCTCGATCACCACGATCTCGACCACCGGCGAGTCGGGCTGATCCGAGATTCGCGCTGCCACCCAGCGCGCCTGCCACAGCGACAGCGCCGAACCGCGCGAGCCGATCCGCAGCGTCCCGTGCACTCTCGAGGAGGCCACGGGACTCAGCGCACCGCCGGCGGCGCGCCCTGGAAGGGCGCGGTCAGGAAAGGCGCGGTGCGCAGGGAGTCCGCGAGCGCCTGCGCGAAACGCTCGAGGTGCTGGGATTCGTGAGCCAGGGACAGGAACCCGACTTCGTAGACCGAGGGCGCGAGCGCCACTCCAGCCTCGAGGAGGGCCTGGAACAACGGCCGGTAACGATCGGCTGCGTGCGGGTCAACCGCCTCGGCCCGGCGTGGCGGCTCGCCTCCTTGGAGGACGAGCCAGAAGATCGAGCCCATCCGCACCAACGACGCCGGTTCGGAGCTCGCTTCGAGCACTGGGGCGAGCCTGCGCTCGAGCTCGGCGCCCAACGCCTCCAGGCGCGCCCAACCGTCCTCGCGCTCGAGGATCCGCAGGGTCGCGAGCCCGGCCGCCATCGCCACCGGGTTGCCGG
>JAQBHE010000669.1:0-5627 GCA_032128015.1 Holophagae bacterium | reverse complement strand
GGTGCGCGGGTCGACCTGGGGGTCGATCGCCTCGACCACCGCTTCGAAGGCGGCGCCGCAGCGACCGATCCGCGCTTGCACACGCTGGCCAACGCGGGCCGTCGCGGCCTGCTCCTGCGGAACTCCGAACACCAACTCGAGAGGATCGAGACGAGTGAGCTCGATGATCGGGTCGCCCGACGACACGAACTGGCCCAGCTGCGCGGTCTGGATCCCGACCCGACCTCCGAACGGCGCCTTGATCCGGGTCTTCTCGAAGCGAGTCCGCGCCTCCTCGAGCAACCCCTCGGCGGTCGCCATCTCGGCGACCGCGTTGTCGAGGGTCTGCTGCGGCGCTACCCCGTCCCTGACCAGCGGCTTCGCACGATCGAGTGCGATCTGGGCGTTCTTCGTGCGTGCCTCGGCGACCTGCATCATTGCCCGCGTCTGGGAGTCATCGAGGCGCGCCACCAGGTACCCCTTGGCGATCTCACGGCCTTCCGGCGCATTGAGCTCGACGATGATGCCGGCAATATCGGAAGCGACCATCGTCGTCTCGGGAGAACGCAGGGTGCCGACTGTAGACACCTCGACCGCGAGCGCTTGACGCGTCACCTCCGCCACCAGCACCGGGACCGGAGGCGGCTGCGGGCGTGCCGGCGGAGCTGCGGCGCCGCCGCTGGCTTCGCCGCGGCCGCAGCCACCCAGCAGCGGCATTGCGAAGAGCGTCAGAAGGAGAAGTGGAGCGCGAAGAAACCGTCTCATGATCTATGGCCTCGAGGGGGCGAAGGGGTGACCGGCAGGCCGCCTATCGTACCCCGAGCCGAGCGCGCCGATAGGAACGGCTTCGAGCCCGCGATCTTGGTGCTCGGGGGGGGCCCGCCAGCGCCGGCCGAAGCACTCGGGCCTTTCCGACGCTCCCACACGTTGGGGCGGGGTGTCGGTGCTCCTCCCGTGGGAGAATGGAAAGCGCCTTGGCGCAGAAAGGAGGCTGCACATGTTGCACCGACCGATCCTTCATCGAGGACTACTGGCTCTTCTCCTCGTGCTTTTCGCGTTCCCTTTCTCGGCAGGTGCCCAGACAGAGAGAATCCCGACAGAGAAGATGGTGACCCTGACGCTGCCCGAGGGTGATCCGCCCAGTGGTCGCAAGGCGTTCGTCGCCATGGGCTGTCCCTCCTGCCACGAAGTGCTCGGCGAGCGCGACTTCCCCACTCCGGTATCGCCGAACCGGGGACCGACTCTCGGCTCCTACCAGGCTCACCAGGAGCCGGCACGACTGGCGATGTCGATCTACTCGCCGTCTCACGAGATCACCGGCATGGTGCGAGAGGAACAAAAGGGTGAGCTGTCGCCGATGCCCGACTTCACCGAGGCCGTAACGGTGCGCGATTTCCTCGACCTGATCGCCTTCATCCGCTCCCTCGGCGACCGCAAGTAGGGCCTCGTACCACGGCGGGGGCGATCGCACTCAGGGCGCGCTAGCCGCGCGCTGGGCCCGCAGCTGAGGCAGCCCCTCGTCGCGCTCCTCGTTCAGGTCGGGCTCGCCGCAGTGGGCGAGGATCGCGGCGCGTGCCCGATCTCGCAAGTCGAGCGCGCTCTGCCAGTCGCTGCCCTTCGGTCGGATCGGCGGCTGGATCGACAGCGCGAGCGGACCGCGACGGATCAGCCACTCGCCGGCGCGCAGCAGCGAGCGGGTGCCGCGGATCGCCATCGGCACCACCGGCGCACCCGCCTCGGCGGCGTTCTGGAACGGACCGAGCCGAAACGGCAGCAGCCCCGGGATCCGGGTGAACGTGCCCTCCGGAAACGCCACCAGCGACTGCTGACGCAGCAGCAGGTCGAGCGTGTGCCGGGCGTCCTGCGCACCCTGCTCGCGATCGAATCGCTCGACCAGGGTCACCCCGATGCGCTCGAAGAAAAAACGAGCGGGCGCGATCGGGCCGAGCTCGCGCTTGGCGACGATCGACGCGCCCGGCAGCAGGGTCGCGGCGAGCACCAGCGCATCGGCGTAGCTGGCATGGTTGACCACCGCCACGAACCGTTCGTCTCGGGGCAGGTGGTCGAAACCGCCGCAGCGCAACGGCACGCCGGCGAGGCGCAGGATGGCGCGCGCCGCCATCCGGGTGAGCGCCTGCCGACGCTGGAGGCCCGGCAGCACCAGGACCGCGAACGCCAGCGGGGTCACGACCACCCCCAGCACCAGCCAGACCCAGAAGGTATAGAGAACCGTCGCCGCGGTGCGCATCAGCCGACGCAGGCTCGGAACGATGCTCGAGAGGCCGAGGTTCACGAACTGCCGCGACACCGACGAGCGCCGCCTACCCACCCGGCCTGCCAGGTACAGGTCGCGACTGGCGCTGCGCCGGATCTTGCCACTCGAAGTCTTGAGCACGGTGCCCGGAGGCGCCATCACGACATCGTCCGGCGCCGCCCCGGCGACGCTGGTGGCGGCCGCGAACACCGCTGCGCGGATCCGCTCACGCTCCTCGGGATCGCTGGCCCTGGTCTCGGCAAGCACCACCAGGCGGTCGGTCCCGGTGTCGCCCCCGCTCACCCCGAAGGCGGCGACGCAACCCTTGCGCACCCCAGTGACATCGCCCGCAGCTTCCTCGATCTCGTACGGCGAGAGATTGCGTCCGGCCTTGATGATCAGGTCCTTCGAGCGCCCAGTCAGGAACAGCTCGCCTCCAACCAGATAGCCGAGGTCGCCGGACTCTACCCAGTCGTCGACGAACAGCTCGCGGGTCGACTCGGGGCTGCGGTAATAGCCGCGGGTGGTCGATGGACCGCGCAGCTGCACCCTGCCGATCGCGCGCTCCGCAAGCTCCCGGCCGGCGTCGTCGGCGATTCGGAGCTGGTGCCCGGGCAGCGGAAATCCACAGCCGACGAAGGTGAGCGCGGTGTCGTCATCGGCCGCCGCCGCTTGGGCGCGCGACTCGCGGGCAAAGGCGCGGCGGTCGATGCGGTCGGTGATGACACCGCGCAGCGGCGGCGGGAACGCCACGCCGAGGGTGCTTTCTGCGAGCCCGTAGACCGGAAGCATCGCCTCTGGCCGGAGGCCGTGACCGGCGAAACGCTCCCCGAAGCGGCGCAGGGTCTCGGGCAACACCGGCTCGGCGCCGTTGAACGCGAGTCGCCAGGAAGCGAGGTCAATCCCCTCGATCTCGGACTCCGGGATCTTGGCGAGACACAGCTCGTAGGCGAAGTTGGGTCCACCGGAAACAGTGCCCCGGTGATCGGAGATCGCGCGCAGCCACCGGCTCGGTCGCGACAGGAACCCGAGCGGCGACATCAACACCAACGGGAAGGCGCCGTAGAGGCTGCCCATCCCGGCGCCGATCAAGCCCATGTCGTGATACAGCGGCAACCAGCTGACGAACACATCGCGCGACGTCAGCCCGGCTACCCCGAGCATTCCCCGGAGGTTGGCGAGCAGGTTGTCGTGCGAGAGCGCCACGCCTTTGGGCTGGCCGGTGCTGCCAGACGTGTACTGGAGAAACGCCAGGTCCGAGCCGCGACCGCGGTGGACCACCCGCGGCGCCGCGGCCGACGACTCGCGAAGGTCCGCCACGGTCAACACCAGACGCAGCGAATCCACCTGGCCGCGCAGCAGTCGCGCCGCCGCCTTGGCTTCGGGGACCGTGATCAAGGCCGGCGCCCGGCAGTTGTCGAGGATCCTCGCCTGGCGCCTCAGGTGGTCCTCGAGCTGGCTCAGGCGTACCGGCGGGTAGAGCGGCACCGGCACCAGCCCGGCGAACAGCGCGCCGTAGAAGACGTGAAAGTACTCGATCGATGTCGGCAGCATGATCGCCACCGGATCGCCGGGAACCAGACCCTGGGCGCGCAGGCCGGCCGCGATCTCCGCCGTCGCCTGGTGCAGCTCGGCATAGCTCGCGGTCTCGACAGAATCGCCCTCCCCATAGAGCAGGACATGGCGGCGGTCCGGGTGGCGCTCGACATGCCATTCGAGGACTTCGACCAGGGTCTCGGCGCGGTCGGGAGATCCCGGACCGGCATCGCCGACCGCGACCGGCGGCTCGACCTCCAGCCGCCACACCCCGCGTCCGCTCGAACTGCCGAGCAACCGCAACAGATCGCGCGGGGTCTCGGCGACCGCCAGCTCTTCCTCGCGCACCCGGACGTCGAAACGCTGTTCGAGCCGCATCAAGAGCTCGACCCGCGACAGGCTGTCGAGGCCGAGGTCACGGTCGAGCGAGCTGTCGAGCGAGACTTCGCGAGCAGGGAGCCCGGAATGGAGCTCGCGGCCAAAGCTGGCCAGCAGCGCGAGCAGCGCGGCCGCACGATCGCCGCCAGGCTCCCCGGGCGGCTCGATCGCCGCAGGATGGGTCATTCCTCATCCTATCGGCCGCGCGCGCTTCCAACACCGGGTCGACAGAGGTGAGGCCGTCGTTCGGCCTAGGTGGGAAGCATGACGAGAACCAGAGCCCCGGCCGAAGCCCGCTCTTGTCGCTCGTCGCGCTGGGTATTGAAGCTATGAGTGAGAGGCCCGCAGGAGAGCCCCGAGAGCTCTCAGCGGCGCGGTGAGCCGCCAGCTCCGGGACTCGAGAACTCGCCGCAACTGTTCCTCGAGATCTGCCGCTCGTCCGCTGGCCTCGCCCGCAGCCGCCGTCGCCGATTGGCCCGGCGCCTCGGGGTCGAAAGGGATGTAGCGCTCGTCGAGCGCCGGCAGCACCAGGTCGTCGTGAACCGGGTCGGTGAACGCGACGCCCAGAGCGCGCTCCGGGATGTCGCGAAAGGAGTACAGGCGAACCTCTGCGAACCCGGCGGTGCGCAGCATCGCGTGGAGGCCGAGAAGATTCGGTCCGACCCAGGTCGAAGCCTCGTACTTCTCGTCACCCGGGTAGAAGCGAATCAACGGCTCCGAGGGGTCGATCGACTGGTTGACGTGGGTCTCGATGAACAACGCCTTGCGGGTCACACCGCGCAAATGGAGCAGCGCCAGCATCGGGTGCCACAGGTGGTAGAGGACGCCGAAGAAGAAGGTGTAGTCGACACGCCCGGGATCCTGCGGCGACAGCTGGTAGACATCGAACGGCCGATGCTCCACTCCCGACCCGAGAGCCTTCTTCACCGCGAGAAGAGGCTCGAAGCCTTGACCCTTGAGGTCGGGGAGGTCCGCTTGCACGAAGCCGTCGCCGCCGCCCAGGTTGTCGACCGCCAGTACCGGGGCCGCGTGTCGCCGCTCGGCGGCGAAGCTGAACAGACCGTCCCAGCAACCGACATCGAGAACCGAGCAGCCGGCAAACGACGCCGGTAGGAAACCGAGGGTCAGGCGGTTGAGCTCGCGGATCACCGGCCAACCCGGGGTGACCACGCCGTCTCCGAGATCGATCGTGTGGTACCAAAATTTGACCGAATCGACCAGAGCCTGCTTTTCTTCGCGAGACAGTTTCATGAACGGCTCCTGGGGGTTGATCAGCCGACGAGGTGGCGCAGCGTTTGTTCGAGGACCAGAATCGCCTCGAGATACTCGTCGATCTCGATGTGCTCGTTCGGGGTGTGGTCGAGCGCGCTGTCTCCCGGACCGTACGCGACCACCGGACAGCCCCAGGCCGGCGCCACGACGTTCATGTCGCTGGTCCCGGTTTTGAGCACGAACGTGGGGCGCTCGCCGGACACCTCGC
>JAQBHE010000668.1:0-19059 GCA_032128015.1 Holophagae bacterium | reverse complement strand
GGGCCCGGCGTCCTTCGAGGCTGTGGAGCCAGAAGGGCACGAACACCCGCAGTCCTTGAAGAGCTTGATCGAGGGTCTCGAGGAGCTGACGAATCCGGCGGCTGAAGTGGGCGTGCAGGGTGATCAGGTCGCGAACCGCCTGCTCGCGCTCGGGACGTCCGGGTCCGCCGTGACGCTTCACCTGCGAGGCTGCCTTGCGGGCCGCCGTGCCGAGCTCGAGGATAACCCGCGAGGTGACCGGTATCTCGACCGCGTACTGTTCGAGCGCTTCGATCTCGTCGACCCGGATCCCCGGCAGCTTGAGCACCGCGTTGAGTCGCGGCGACAGCTCGTCGCTGAGCGAATGTAGGTAGCGAGCGAGCTTTCGCCAGGGCTCGGCGCTCGGCACCATCTCGTCCTGGCGAATGAGCTGGGCGGCGGCGGCGAGGGCCGGCCGCTCGCGGTCGTGCTCGCGGAGGAACGTGGCGAATGTCGACACCGAGTGGTGAAGCCACTCCGACTCTTCGATGTCGCGAGTGAAGCGCTTCGACAGAAAATAGTCGGTGTCGTGCTGGCTCCGGGGATCGGAGGCGAGGACTCGCACCAAGTTGTCCTGGAGGAACGAGTTGATGTGGCCGATGACCACACACAGCAGCTTGCGCTGATCCAGGCGCTGCTCGTCGACCTCGCCGCCGATGATGCGGTTGAGGTCGGCGAGGCCGGTTCCCGCGAGCGCGCTCACCGACAGGTGGGCCGCGGTCAGCGCCTGGTCGAGATCAGGAATCACAGAGCGGGCGTCGAGCAGCTCGGCCAGCTCGTTGCGGATCGTCGCTGCCACCAGGGAGACCTTGCGCTGGATCTCGTCGAGCCGTTCGGGCGAGCAGTGCAGGATCGTGTAGTCGCTCTCGTGGACCTCTTCGAGGAGGTTCAGGCAGCCGAGGAACGATCGGATTCGCGGGTTCTGCCAGCGGATCCGCTCGGTCTCCCAGTCGACGACTGTGACCCCGGGTGGCAGCGGAATCAGTTGGTCGCCCGAACGGATCAGCTGGGGCGGAGCCGCCGGCTCCGCGAAAACCGACCGATGGTGCTCCATCTCATGAGAATACCAGCGCGGGCGGAGAGGTTGGAGAAGGTCAGGTGTCGCCCCTACAATGGATGAGCAGACGTGGATGTCCGAGCGATGACTACCAAGAACAGGTCCGGCAATCGCGGCGCAACGGTGTCTGTGCTGGCGCTCGCCGGGCTCCTTGCCCTGGCCGCGGAGTCGTCCGCCTGGGCCGCCGGTCGAGCCGCCGCTGCCGGCAGCGAGTTGTTCACCGATACCCACAAGTGCAATACCTGCCACTCGGTGGCGGCCGCGGGGATCGAGTCCAAGGCCAAGTCGGAGCGGATGAAGGGGCCTGATCTCTCCGGCTACCGTGCGCCCAGCGGCTTCGATGTTGCCGGCTACCTGCGCAAGAAGGCCACGCGCGACGGTGAGCCGCACAAGCAAGAGTTCAAGGGCACCGACGAGGAGTTGCAAGCGATCCTGGATTGGCTGGGATCGCTCGAGGCGGCCAAGCGCTAGCGGGCTCCGGGCGTTCGCCGTCCCCAGCAAGACGGGCTTCTGGGAGCCCGTTGAGAGTCTTGAACCCCGCCAGCAAGAACTTGATCTGTGACGTCAAGGGGGGTTCAAGACATCTAGCGGGCTCCGGGCGTTCGCCCTCGCAGCAAGACGGGCTTCTGGGAGCCCGTTGAGAATCTTGAACCCCGCCAGCAAGAACTTGATCTGTGACGTCAAGGGGGGTTCAAGACATCTAGCTAGACCGGTTCTCGCCGTGACAGACTGCCGCGATGGCGGCGATGGGTAGCGGCGGGCGACTGTTGGCGTTGGCCATCGTCGCTTGGAGCGTGAGCCTCGGCTGCGGTCGCGGCGAATCCGCTCCCGATCTCATCGTCATCGACGCCGATGTCCACACCGCGGACGCCGCGGGTCCGCGGGCGCAGGCCTTCGCGGTGAAGGACGGGCGGATCGTCGCCATCGGCTCGAGCTACCAGATCCAGAATCTCGCCGACGGCGAGACCCTGGTGCGCAG
Organism: Holophagae bacterium; assembly: GCA_032128015.1. Taxonomy (GTDB): domain Bacteria; phylum Acidobacteriota; class Thermoanaerobaculia; order Multivoradales; family Multivoraceae; genus JAQBHE01. Next base: position 17,005 of record JAQBHE010000668.1, on the reverse strand, counting down.
CGCCGGCGGACACTCGGTGCTTCCCGGCTTCATCGACGGCCATGTCCACCTCGGCTCGGGCGCCGACCTGGTGCGCGGCGTCAACCTCTACGGGATCGCTTCGAAGCAGGAGTGGCTGGCGCGAGTCGCCGCCCGAGTCGCCGCGCTCGAGCCCGGGGAGTGGCTGGTCGGGGGACGCTGGGACCACACCCTCGAGGGCCCCGCCGAGTTGCCGACGCGATTCGACCTCGACGGCGTGGCTCCGGAACATCCGGTGGCGCTTGCCGATGTCGACGGGCACGCGTTGTGGGTCAACAGCCGGGCCCTCGAGCTCGCCGGGATCGACGCGGAGACCGCGGATCCTCCGGGGGGTCGGATCGTCCGTGACGCGCGCACCGGCGAGGCCACCGGGGTGCTGCTCGAGGCCGGGGATCTGGTGACCCGACACGTTCCCGAGCCGAGCGCCGAGCAACGTCGATCGTGGCGGCGCGACACCCTGCGCTTCGCCAACCGGGTCGGCATCACCAGCGTCCACGACTTTGCGCCGGTGGACACCCTCGACGACTACCTGGCGCTGCTCGAGGCTGACGAGCTGACGGTGCGGGTGTGGTTCGGCGCCTACATCTCCCCCGGCGACGCTGCGGCCCTGGCCGAGCGCCGCACCGCGCTCGCGAACCGGGTCGCCCAGGTGCGGCCGCGGCTCGCCCACGGCCCCTCGCTCGAGCTCGGCATGGTCAAGATGATGATTGACGGCGTGCTGTCGTCGCGGACCGCGGCGCTCCTCGAGCCCTACTCGGACGCGCCGCTCGAGCTCGGTCTACCGAGGTCTTCCGCTGGCGAGCTCGAGTCGGCGGTCACCGAGGCCAACGCCGCCGGTTTCCCGGTCGCGATCCACGCCATCGGTGACCTCGGAGTGCGGATGTGCCTCGACGCCTTCGCCCGCTCGCTCGAGCGCAACGGCCCGCCGCCGCTGCCGAACCGTATCGAGCACAACGAGGTCGTGGATCCCGTCGATGCTCCGCGGTACGCCGAGCTCGGGGTGATCGCCTCGATGAACCCCCACCACTGCATCTCGGGGATCGACAAGTACAACGATGAGCGTCTCGGCGAGCGTCGCGCGACGTGGTCCTTTCCGTGGGGTCGGCTGCGTGACGCCGGCGCCACTCTTCTGCTCGGCAGCGACTGGGCGACCGCGCCGCTCGATCCGCTGGTCCAGCTCGACGCCGCGGTGCGGCGCGAGAAACCGGCTGGCAGCCCGGCTGGCGGCTGGCACGCCGAGAACCGCCTGACCTGGGAAGAGGCGCTACGCGGCTACACCCTGGCTGGCGCCGAAGCGGCCGGCTGGGGCCGCGAGGTCGGCAGCCTCGAGGTCGGCAAGTGGGCCGACTTCGTGATTCTCGACGGTCGCCTGCCCGACCCGATCGACCGCTCGCTGCTCGATCGGGGCGTCGAGGAGACATTCGTCGGTGGCGAAAGCGTCACCGGGCGGCGGACCGTCGACGGTCGGTGGCCGGCCGATGTCGAGTCCGGCAACGCGCGTTCGGCTCCCTAGCTCCGACGATCAGAGGTGCTTCTCCGCGAGCCGCCGATACCGGTCGTCGTCCCGCTCTGCCGGAACGAACCGACCCCGCCATCGCTCGGAGAACGATGAGCCCTTGCCTTGGTCCATGACCTCGCGCAGGGCGTTCTCGATAAGCAGCGACAGCGAGATCCCCTGAGAACGCGCGTAGTCCTTTGCTCTGGGAACGACCTCGTCGTCAATGGTGACCGTAAGCTTCGTCTTCACTTCGACCCCTCCGGCATCTTCGTTCGGTTCCCGATCTCAGGCGGGCTCAGCCGCCGGCTCGAGCAGCACCTTGAGCACCCCAGGTCGCTGGGCGTGCTCGAACGCGGCGACCCCATCCGCGAGCGGGTAGCGGGCGTGGATCATCGGTTCGACCTCGACCCGGCCCGTTGCCAGCAGCTCGAGGGCTGGCGCGAACGGACCGCAACGCGAGCCGAGCAAGGTCAGCTCGTCGACCACCACTGCCGCGACGTCGAGGTCGAGGCGGCCGGCGTAGGTGCTCTTGAGCACCAGGGTTCCGCGTGGCCGGAGAGCGCGGTGCGCGACCTCGAAGCCGGCAGGCGAGCCGGTGCACTCGATCGCGATGTCGAACGATCGCGGCGCGATCGGCGATGCCGTGGCGCCAGCAGTGCCTGACGTGCGGTCTTGGACCGCGACGATGCTCTTTGCCTCGAGCAGCGCGAGCTTTTCGGGATGGCGTCCGAGAGCGACCAGGTCACAGCCGGTGAGTGCGAGGGTTTGGGCGATCAGCAGGCCGAGCTTGCCGTCGCCGACCACCAGCACCCGGTCGCTCGGGCCGACCGCGATCTGCTGTTGGATCTCGAGCGCGGCCGCCAACGGCTCGGTGAAGGTGGCGGCGTCCGTGGACACGGCTTCGGGCACTGGGTGGAGGTTCTCGGCCGGCAGGACGAGGCGATCGGCGAATGCGCCGTCGCGGCCGACGATCCCGAGCACGGTGCGGTTGGCGCAATGGCTGCGGCGACCGGCCAAGCAATCCTGGCAATGGCCGCACACCGCGTTGATCTCGCCGACCACCCGCCGGCCCACGAGTTCGGTCGGCCCGCGCTCGACTTTGCCCACGAACTCGTGACCGAGCACGCCTCGATAGGGGTAGTAGCCGCGGACCAGCTCGAGGTCGGTGTTGCAGATCCCCGCCCGCAGCACCGCGACCAGCGCCTCGCCTTCCGCCGGCTCGGGCTCGGGGAGATTGTGGCGGAGCTCGAGTGTTCGGTCCTGAAGCCAGAGTCCTCGCATGGTGCGCGATTGCCGGGGTTGCCAAACGGGTTGCCAGGTGCCGGCGACTTCTACCACACTCCCGCCATGAGCCAAGCACCCGAAGCCCCTGCGTCCACCGCCCGCCCGCTCGACGGCCTGCGGGTCGTCGAAATGGGCCAGCTCCTCGCCGGTCCGTTCTGCGGCACCCTGCTCGGTTACTGGGGGGCCGAGGTGATCAAGGTCGAGCCGCTCGAAGGCGATCCCATCCGCACTTGGCGGCTGACCCACAACGGCACGTCGTATTGGTGGCACAGCCTCGGGCGCAACAAGAAGAGCGTCACCCTCGACCTGCGTCAAGAGGCGGGGCGCGCTCTCGCGCGGCGCTTGATCGAGCGTGCCGACGTGTTGATCGAGAACTTCCGACCCGGAACTCTCGAGAAATGGGGACTCGATCCGGAGCAACTGCGCCGCGACAATCCGGCATTGGTGGTGGCGCGGATCTCGGGCTATGGCCAGACCGGGCCCTACGCGCAGCGCCCCGGATACGCCTCGGTGTGCGAAGGCTTCGGCGGCCTGCGCTACGTCACCGGGATGCCCGGGGAGCGGCCGGTGCGCTCCAACCTGAGCCTCGGCGACACTCTCTCGGGCTTGCACGCGGCACTCGGGGTCCTGCTCGCCCTGCTGCGTCGCGAGCGCTCGGGCGACGGCCAGGGCCAAGGCATCGACCTCGGGATCTTCGAGGCGGTGTACAACATGATGGAGGCGGTGGTGCCCGAGTACGACGGCGCCGGAGTGGTGCGCGAGCCTTCGGGGTCGACGATCACCGGCATCGTTCCCACCAATACCTACCTGTGCCGCGACGGCCGCTACGTCATCATCGGTGGCAACGGCGACTCGATCTTCAAGCGCCTGGTCGAGGCGGCGGGCCGACCCGAGCTCGCCACCGACCCCCGCCTCCTGACCAACCAGGGTCGGGTCGACCACGAGGCCGAGATCGACGCCGTGCTCGCGGAGTGGACTTCGGGGCTCGACCTCGACGAGGTGTTGCGGATCCTCGAGGAGGCGGCGGTGCCCGCGGGTCCGATCTACAGCGTCCGCGACATGGTTGCCGATCCCCAGTACCAAGCGCGCGGGTTGTTCGAGGAGGTAGAGGTCGATGGCCAGCCGTTGCGCATCCCGGCCTTGGTGCCGCGACTCACCGCCACTCCGGGGCGCACCGAGTGGCCCGGGCCCAAGCTCGGCGAGCACAACCGCGAGGTCCTCGGCGGCATCCTGGGCCTCGACGACGCCGAGCTCGAGCAGCTTCGGGCCGCCGGCGTGGTCCTCCGGTGATCGAGGCAGCAGGGCGGCCTCGAGCGATACGGGTAGTCGAGGTCGGCCCTCGGGACGGCTTCCAGATGGAGCGCGATCCGATTCCCACCGAGCTCAAGGTCGAGATCATCGATGTGCTGTCGCGGAGCGGTCTCACCGAGATCGAAGCGACTTCGTTCGTGCACCCGCGGGTGATCCCGCAGATGCACGACGCCGCGCGGGTGATGGCCGAAATCGAGCGCCGTCCCGGAGTGCGCTACTGGGCGCTGGTTCCCAACCTGCGCGGCGCCGAGCGCGCGCTCGCCGCCGGCGTCACCGGGGTTCACTTCGTGGTCGCGGCGACCGAGAGCTACAACCAGCGCAACGTCGGGATGACGGTCGGCGAGTCGATCAACGAGCTCGGTCGGATCGCGGCGGTCGTGCCGTCGCGAGTCGCGCTCGCCGCGACTCTGGCGGTGACCTTCGGTTGTCCGTTCGAAGGTCAACCACCAGATCCGATCATCGTCGACCTGGTGCGGCGGCTCACCGATGCCGGCGCCGCCGAGGTCGGGCTTGCCGACACCGCCGGCCTCTGTCATCCGCTGCTGGTGCGACGGGTCCTGCGCGCGGTGCGCGAGCTGAGTCCGTCACTACCGCTGCGCCTCCACCTCCACGACACCCGGGGACTCGGACTCGCGAACGCGATGGCCGCGATCGAGGAAGGAGTCGCGGCGTTCGACACCGCGTTCGGCGGTCTCGGCGGCTGTCCGATCATGCAAGGGGCAAGCGGCAACATCGCGACCGAAGACTTCGTGAACCTGTGTGCCGAGATCGGGACCGCGACCGGTGTCGACCTCGAGTCGGTGCGGGCGGCGTCGCGGCGGATTGCCGAGCACCTTGGGCGGGAGCTGCCCAGTCGGGTGCTCGCCGCGGGCACGCGCGACGAGCTGTTGGAGCTCAACCGCGGCGCTGCGGGATGATCACAGTGGTCGCTCGATCGTCGGCCGCCCAAGCTCGGCCGCTACGTTCGGAAGGAGATCCAGAGGCGCGGCCGAGATCGGATCGGTGATGGTCGTTCGTGGCACCCAGGGATCCGCGAGCGTGTGATCGTGCCATTCGGCGATAGCCCTCCGAACGTAACGGCCGACCTTGGGTGGCCGACAGAGGCTCGCTATCGACCCGCGCGACAGAATCCCCTCCGGACGTAGCGGCCGAGCTTGGGCGGCCGGCGAGACAGCGAAGATGCCTCGATCCTCGAGGCTCACCCAGCAAGGAAGCCCGGCTGGATGAACGATTGTTACGGCGTCGCCGGATCGCTGCCGCCACCGAGCTCCACCGCCACCGCGCCGAAAGGCGCCGGCCAGCGCCGGGCGTAGCGGGCGTCGAGGAAGTACACACGATCGCCCACGGTCGCTGGCCGCTCGATGAACGGAAAGCGCGCCCAGCCGGCAAAGCCTCGGATCGAGGGATCGTGCCACGCGGCCTCGATCTGCGGATCGCGCGGCAGCTGCGTGGCGGCTTCGGGCGAGACCACCAAACGCTGGCCGCCCAGCCACCGGAACCGCGCGAAGCGGAAACCGTCTTCCGTGACCGCGACGACATCGCGAACGAACGGGTCGATCGGCACCGGTCCGGCCATCAGGTCCTCGATCGGACCGATGCCTCGCGCCTCGAGCTCGGCGCGGGCGACGGTGCGCGCCGCGCGCGCTCCCAGGTACATCGCACCGACGTAGAGCAAGAACGCAACCACCAATGCTGTGGCGATGCGCTCTCGGCCCCGCGCCCACGGTCTCGACGGTCTGCCGAGAACGACCGCCGCGCCCAGCAACAACCACATCCAGGGATCGACGATGAACAGGGTGTCGCCGTAGAACCAGCTGTCGTCGAACGGCATCAACAGACGCACGCCGTAGGTGTTGAGCCAGTCGAGAAGCGGATGGGAGATGGCTCCAAGGTAGGCGAGAGCGATCAGGCGCTTCGTCGGTAGGGTCGCGCCGCGATCGCGCGATCGCGCGATCAACGCGACCAGCGCTACCACCAGCGGCGGCAGCACCGCCAGGGCAATCGGACCGTGGGTCCAGCCGCGTCGAAAGCCGAGTGCTGTGTCGGAACCGGCGAAGTAGGCGAAGACGTCGATGTCGGGTGCGTTGGCCGCCAGCACCAAGGTGGCGGTGGCGACCGGGACGCCGCGCCCCAGGCGGGTGCGCGCGAGTGCCGCGCCGAACAACGAGTGGGCGAGCGGGTCCATCCTCCCCAACACTACCGGCCAGCAGCGGGCCGTCTACCTGGCGGCGCGGTAGACCATCCGGCCGCCGACCACGGTCGCCACGATCCTGCTCTCCGGGATGGTCTCTGGCGCGATCGCGAACAGGTCGCGATCGATGATCACCAGGTCGGCGAGCTTGCCGGCCTCGAGGCTGCCGAGACGGTCAGCTTGGAAGCCGGCGAACGCCGCCCCACGGGTGTAGGCGCGGAGCGCGTCTTCGACCCCAATCCGCTGCTCGGGCACCCAGCCTCCGGGGTTCTTGCCGTCGAGAGTGCGGCGGCTGACCGCGGCATCGATGCCTTCGAGCGGGGTCGGCGGGGCCACGAACCAGTCGCTGCCGAAGGCAAGGGTCGCGCCGGCGTCGAGCAGCGATCGGAACGCGTAGGTGGTCCGAATCCGCTCGGGACCGATCACCCGCTCTGCCCAGCGGCCGTCGTCGATCGCGTGGTACGGCTGCATGCTTGCGATGACGCCGAGGGTCTCGAACCGTGGAATGTCCGCGAGACGCAGATGCTGGGCATGCTCGATGCGCCAGCGCCGGTCGCGCTCGCCGTTGCGCAGTGCCGCCCCGGCGTAGAGGTCGAGCAGGCTCGCGATCGCACGGTCACCGATCGCGTGCACTGCGAGCTGAAGACCGGCGGCATCGGCGGCCACGATGTCGGCGCCCAGCTCATCGAGCGGACGCAACAGCAGTCCTCGGTCATCGGGGCTGTCGGTGAAGGGGTCGAAGAACCACGCGGTGTGCGAGCCCAGCGAGCCGTCGACGAAGCCCTTGAGCATGCCGATCTGGAGCCAGTCGTCGCCGCGACCGCGCTCGGCGACCATCGCCTCGAGTCGCCTCCACTCGGCGAGCGGCACCGCGGCGTGGATGCGGGTGCGCAGGCGGCCGTCACGGTGGGCGCGCTCGAACACCGCGAGGTCTTCGAAGGTGCCCATGTGGTGGACCGCAGTGACACCTCTTTGGCCAACGAAGTCCATCGCCGCCGCGAGCGCTCGATCCTCGAGCTCGGCCGGTGGCGCCGGTCTCACCCGTTCGACCAGGTCCATGGCGTTGTCCTTGAGGACGCCGGTGGGACGCCCGAAGCGGTCGCGGACGATCTCGCCGCCCTCGACCTCGGGGGTCGCGGGACCGATCCCGGCGAGCTCGAGGGTGTGTGAGTTGGCGAGCGCCATGTGGCCGTCGAGACGGTGCACCCACACCGGGTGCTCGGGAGTTGCCGCATCGATCCAGTCGCGGCTTGGTAGATCGCCGCCCCAGCCCTGGTGGTCCCAGTCGCCGCCGGTGATCCACGCGCCGGCCGGGGCATCGCGTGCGAACTCGGCGATTCGCTCGGTGAACACCTGAGGGTCGGTGACGTCGCGCAGCTGCACCGACGACAGCCGGAAGCCGCTTTCGAGGAAGTGGACGTGAGAGTCGATCAGCCCCGGCACCACAAGACCGCCGTCGGCGCGAAGGACCTCGGTGTCCTGATCGAGCAGTGGCGCGATCGCGTCGTCGTCGCCCACCGCCAGCAAGGTCTCGCCGCGCACCGCGAGCGCGCTCGCCCAAGGTTGCAGCGGGTTACCGGTCCAGATCCGGCCGCCCAGCACCGCCAGAGTTGCCGGTCCCGAATCGGTGGTGGGTGATGGCATGCTGCTCTCGTCGGTCGTGCCGCAGGCGAGGATCGCGAGCAGCGGTGAGATCCACAGGATCCGCAAGGGCGCCCAGCCGTTGCCGATCATCGCGCGGCTCCCACCATCAGGGTAAACCGCCGATCGCCGGTCGCGAGGTGCGCCAGAAGGTCGACTGGTAGAGAGTCATCTGTGCCGGAGGAGAGATAGGTGGAGGAACAACTTGGCCACCAGGTACGCCGCCGAAGAGGAACGCGAACACGATGGTGGTGACCCGTCGACTGGCCGGCGCCCGGGATTCTACCGGTCAGTGCGGCCTGGTGCGTTGGGCGGTCGCCCAATCCCACCAGACCTGACGAGCGTCGGTGCACGAGCGGTATACTTTCTATACCATGGAGTTTGAGTTCGACGCCCGCAAGAGCCGCTCGAACCACAAGAAGCACGGCATCGGCTTCATCGAGGCGCAGAGACTGTGGGACGACCCGGACCTGATCGCGGTACCCGCCAGGACCATCGACGAGCCGAGGGTCCTCGTCGTCGGAAAGATCGAGGAGCTTCACTGGTCCGCGATCATCACCTTTCGAGGCGACCGCGTCCGGATCATCTCGGCGCGCCGATCCCGCAGTGAGGAGGTCGGATTCTATGAAGGCTGAGGCGAAGGAGCTCGATCGGAAGTTCGACGCCGGCGAAGACATCACGAAGTACCTCGATCTGGCGAGGGCGCGGCGCCCCGGTCACGAGCAACGACGCGTCAACGTCGACTTCCCTACGTGGATGATCGAGTCCCTCGATCGCGAGGCCTCGAGACTGGGAGTGCCTCGGCAGTCCCTGATCAAGATGCTCATCGCGCGACACCTGGAGGAGCACGGCTCTTCTGCGAGCTCCTAGAAGTCTTGAACCCTCAAGCCTGCCACCGGGGCCGGGAAAGACGGCGTCGAGGCGTATGCAGCTTGGGCTGGGAGATGTGCATCGACAGGACCCCCGAGGACCCACAAGTCCCACGGTGGTGCCAATCCGGTGCCGATCAGCGCGCAGCTCCCACCGCCAGGGCGCCGCCCATCGCCGGTCGCGAGGTGCGCCCGAAGGTCGACTGGTAGAGCGCCATCTGCGCCGCGAGGAGCGACAGCCGGAGGTACATCTTCGCGATCAGGTAGGCCTGGCCGACGAGGAACGCGAAGACGATGGCCGCGACCGTCGACTGGCCGGCGCCGGGGGCGACCGCGGCGTAGGCCGCGAGCAGCAACAGACCGGCGAGCGCCAAACCGAGGTAGATCCCGAAGGTGGCGACCGGCCGCGACAGCACGAAGCGCACCGCGTCGCGCAGCGCTCCGAGCACGCTGCGCCGCGACTCGACGACCACCAGGATCTTCGCGTAGTCGAACACGACGCGCACGAGGACCAGCAGGAAGGCGCAGGCACTCGCAGCCAGCAGCACCCAGAACAGCACGGTTTTCTCGACCACCACGTCGCGGGTGCGGTCTTCGATGGTCAGGAGCAAGAACCGGAACAGCCGGTAGATCAGGTAGTAGAGCCCGCCCGAGATCACCAAGAGGCGCAGGAAGCGAAAGAAGTACTGGCCACCGGCGGCGGTGAAGCCGGCGACCCCGAAGCGCTCGAAGCGAGCGAAGTGCTCGAGGGCTCCGCCGAGCAGAAACGCCCAGAGCAGGGCGTAGCCGACGCCCAGCGCGACCAGCGCGCCAGGACCTCGGAACAGGTCGCCGGTAAGCCAGTCTTCGAGGTTGTCGTAGAACGCCGCGGCGCCGAGGATGCTCGGACGGAAGGTCGCGGCGACACCCTTGGCACCCGCTGCGTACTCGCCGTACCAGTCGAGGTCGAAACCGGTGCGCAGGGTCTCGTGGACCCGGCTCGAGCCGATTGCCGACTGCAGGTGATCGGCCATCAGCACCCCCAGCGGCAGCGCAAACAGCAGGTTGACCAGCCACAGCACGAGCACCAGCCCCAGGCTCAACAGAGCGCGCCGGAGCCCACTCGAGATCGCGTGAAGGATGGTCACCATGGGCGCGACGATGCTCAGACGAAGAAGGTGAAGGTCTGAAAGAAGTCCTGGAGCCAGATCGTCCACTTCGACGCCCACTTGCGCGCCGGCAGCTTCGCCTTGGGTTCTCGCAGCCGGCTGTTGTTCGTGGGGTGGAGATCGAGGAGCAACACTCGCTCAGGGTCGACGCTGGCGTACTCGAGCTTTGCCTCGCGCTCTTCGACGAAGAGCTTCCAGCGATCCTGGCCATCCCAGGAATGGCGGGCCTCCGATCCGTCCTCGAAGCGCAGCAGGACATCGACCGGGAAGCGAGCGCCGCCGTTGCGCCTGACCACCACCTCGGTGCGGTACGAGGTTGGCGACTCGTCTTCGGATGGGGGGCGAAGGACGAAGGCGTCACCGTCCTGGACCCAGCCTTCGACCGCCAACGGCTTGCTCCACACCGACTGCACCGCGTAGTCGAAACTGTCGGAGCTGCGGTAGACCTGATCGAAGAACCAACCGAGGTCTTGGCCGCTGACCTCGTTGGCCACCGCGAAGAAGTCTTCGGCGGTGGGATGGCGGAACGAATAGCGCTCGAAGAACGTCGCGAGGATCCGTTGCACGGTCTCCCAACCCAGGTGGCGCTCGAGGGTCGAGAGCCAGAGCGCGGTCTTGCTGTAGGTGATATTGCTCGCGGTCGCCGGGAAGTAGCGATAGGTGGGGGTCGCTTGGGCGTCCGAGGTCGCGGCGCCGCGATAGCCGTCGAGGCGGTTTCCGCCGACCATCCGGCTCTCCTTGAGCTCGGGGAACAGCAGCGGCAGAAAACCACCGCGCCTCCCGGATCGCGCCCCGCCGTCCTTGCTGCGTGCGGGAAACGCCAGGTAGCGCTTGGTGTAGCTCGACTCGCCGAACGCGACATCCATGGTCCGGGCGGTCGAGAAGGTGTTGAGTCCTTCGTCGAGCCAGGCGTGGGTGAACTCGTCGTTGCCGACGATCCCGTACCAGAACTGATGGCCGGCCTCGTGGACCGTGACTCCTTCGGGCGAGCCGCCGCCGGGCGGGTTCCAAAGTCGGCTGCCGGCGGTGAACAGGGTCGGGTACTCCATGCCGCCGGCGCCGCTGCCGTATGCGGGATCGATCACGGTCACCTGGCCGTAGGGGTAGGGTCCGTACCAGGTGCCGTAATACTCGAGCGCGGCCTCGGTGGCGGCGAAATGGCGGTCGACCTGTCGCAGATGCTCGGGCTGGTAGAGCAGCCGCATCTCGACTGGCGGTAGACCCGTGCGCTCGAAGCGCCGCGTCTCTTCCAGGTAGCTCGGGCTGGCGGTCCATGCGAAGTTGTGGATGTCGGCGGCGACGTGGCGGCGGGTCGCGGTGCCGTCGCTATTGTCTGTGCGCTCGACCAACCGTCCGCTGGCTCCGAGCACGAAGTCCGCGGGGGTGGTGATCGAGACGTCGTACATCCCGTAGTCCGAGTAGAACTCGGTGGCGGCGTGGAATTGGTGGCAGCTCCAAGTGCCGTCTGCCTGGTAGACGCCGACGCTCGGGTACCAGTGAGCGACGAAGAAGAAGTTGCCACGAAAACCGGTGCGGGCAAAGGTCCGCGGGACTTTGGCGCGGAAGCCGACCTCGAGCTCGACGCTGGCTCCCGGCAGGACCGGCGCCGGCAGCACCACGCGCACCACGGTGCGGTCGTCGGGGTTGCCGTCGTCGGGGGACTCGAAGCTCAGCGAGGTCCTGAGGTCGTAAGACACGCCGCCCTCGCCGACCAGGCTCAGCGAGTCGATCTCGAGATAACTCCAGTCGCCCTCGCCGATCTCGTCACCGCGGTCGCTCCGTTGGCGCAGGCGGTCCTCGAGCATCCAGGTCGAGCGGTTGTTGCGCCAACCGTTCCAGTAGAGATGGAGCCAGATCTCCGAGGTGGGCAGCGTCTGGATGTTGCGCCAGCTGATCGTCTCGCGGCCTGTGAGGGTCTTGGCGGTCGGATCGAGCGCGACCTCAATCCGGTAGTTGGCATTGCGCGGCGAGCGCGGCAGCGCATCTTGGGCGGCCAGCCCGCCGGCAGCTAGCAGGCCGAGCAGGCCGGCGGCGAGGAAGGTAGGGAAGAAATGACGTGCGGGTGCCATCAGCGATTCCAACGACCGAGTGCGTCGTGGCGAACCAAGGGAAGTTCGTCGCATTATAGAGAGCAGAGCGATCAACGCGAGCACGGCACGAAGATCTGTTCGACCGCTGTCTCTACGTCGACCGAGCGAGCGCGCGTGTTGGCCGAGTCAAGAGGCTCCGCCTGCCTGGGATCGGGAGGCTCCCATCTCCCACAGCAGCCAGGCGAATAGCGCGGCACCGAAGGCAGCAACCACGCTGGTGCTGGCAAAGAGCAGCCACGGCCGAGCCGCAGTCCAGCCGTAGGCCTCGGCGTACGGGCCGAAGGCGAGGGTCTGGGTCCGGGTCAAGACGATGACCATAGCGACCCAGATCGGCAGCAGCAGCCGGCGGCGCCTGTCGCGACAGAGCACCACGCCCAGGAGCGCGAGGCCAGGGAACTGAAACAGCTGGTAGTGGTACCACGAGATCGGCGATGCGAGCATCGCGAGAGCGATGACCGCGGGCGCCGCGAAGCGCCACCGGGAATCATCGTCCTCGTCCTCATCGTGCTCTTCGCCCGGCCGGCGTCGAGCCAGCGTCGCGATCCCGAACAGCAGAACGGCGGCAGCGGTCGTAACCGACCACAGCGCGTCGGCGCCCTGTGGCTGATAGCTCTGCGGGTTGTTCCCGAAGCGCCAGGAAGACGGCACGGGTTCCCCAGCGGCCGGCCAGTCGCGGACTCGCATCACCACGGCTGGCAACGAGAAGTTGAGCGGCGCCGGGCTGCCCATCCAGTAGCTGGTGCTGGCCGGTAACGCTGGCGGTGGCAGGAGCAGGGCGAACAGGAGCAGCGGTCCGATCAGGAGCGAAACGGTCAATGCGCCGCCGAGGATCACCAACCTCCATTGTCGTCGGAGCAGAGCCGGCACGAAGAGCAGCGCCGGCCAGAGTTTGATCCCGGCCGCAACGGCGAGGAGCAGTGCCGCGACGCCAGGCCGTCGACGCTGCCATTCCAGGCTCCAGACGATGGCAGCGAGCAGCAGCGGATGAACCTGGCCGAGGACCAGATTCGCCTGCACCGTTCCCCCGAGACACCAAACGACGCTGACCACCACCAGCGCCAGAACATCGTGTCCGACCAGCCGCCAGGTGCCCCAAGCGGCGACCAGCAGTGCCGCCTGGCTGACGAAGAACCAGATCCACCTCGCGGTCTCGATCTCGAAGCCGCCCAGGGGCAACGCGACCAAAGCCATCAACGGCGGATAGTCGAAGTTGTGCACCGTGAACGGTGAGTTGCCGGCGAGCAGCGCCTGGGCTGCCAGGTGGTAATTGCGAAAGTCGCTGTCGTAAGCAGAGAGGTGCTGGACCGGGATCGCGACATTGAGCCAGGCGTAGATCGGCCCGGCGATCAGGGCGACCAGGAGCAGGGCCCTTCGCATGCCGGTCATCGGTCGAGCCGGAGAGTGTGGCGCCCAGCAGACCTGAGCGGGCGAGGTAGCAGGTCGTGCGCCATTCGGGGATCGATCATAGATCTTGGCCGGATGGCGCCCGCGCGGAGGCAGCGAACTCGTCGCGACTCCTCCCGATGCCCCGGTCCGGGCTGCCTCCCGAGGAACGAGACTTCCTCGAGGAGCTCGTCAAGCCCTTCGAGCTGGAGTAGAGCCGACCCGCTCTCGGTCCCTGCCGCTCGCCGCACGCGCGCTCAGCGGACGAGCGCGTGACTGAGCACCCGGTCAGAGGTCAGTGGGCCGGTGCCTCAGACTCCACCGCGGAAACGCTCATCGCTGCCGTGAGTCCGCGGAACCCATCGACCGCCCAGGAAAGGTCGAGCCGACGACCGTCCCAAGACGAGAGCGCGGTCTCGGCGTCGATCCTGAGCCCGGCGTCGCGATGTGCCGACTCCAGGTCATGAACCGGGTCGCCGGACAGCGAGGTCCGCGGACACCCAGGCAGCGACCGGCCGCCGGGGGTCACAAAGCGCGCCTCGCCTCTGGCCAGGAGCTCGACCGCGAAGCCATCTTCGTGGACCGCACGATGATGACGACGGCATAGAAGCAGGAGATTATTGAGCCGGGTCTCGCCGCCGTCGGCCCAGTGACGGACGTGATGAGCGTCGCAGTGGCGTGAGGTGCAGCCCGGGAACCGGCAGCCGTGGTCGCGGTGCTCGAGGGCGCGGCGAATCGAGGGTGGGATCGTGCGGGTCTTGCGACCGACATCGATCGTGGTGCCGTCACGAGAGTGGGTCATCGACACCCGGCTCGAGTCGCAAGCGAGCCGACGCGACGTTTCCGCGGAAATTCCGATGCCGTTGTCGAGCACCACCTGGCCGCCGGTAGCGCCATCCGCGAGCGCTTCGCCGTCGACGTGTACCACCACCTGGTAACGGTCCCCAGTCCGCGGCTCGTCGAGACCCGAGCCGAGCGCCGCCTCGGCGACCCGCAGCAGGGCGTCGGCGCGGCTCTGTGCCCAGCTCGGCGGGTCGACCGGATCGTCGGCGGTCGAGCGCGGCGCGTCCTCGACCTCGGCGGCCGCCTCGAGCGCGCGCACCACCACCGCGCCTGCCTCCGGATCGAGCCGCGCGCGGATCACCAGCGAGCCGTCGTCGTCGTACCAGTACTCGAGCTTGCGACCGGCATGTCGGGAGTTGACGCGCTCGAGCTCCTCCTGGCGATCGACCGCGCGCCAAGCCCGCACCACCTTCTCCACGTGGGCGGCGGTGGCAGCGTTGGCGAAGCCGAGCAGATCAGCCTCGTTCGCCGGCGTCGCCACCCGGCTGAGCGCGCGCACCTTGGAGTACGAGAGCTGGCCTCGACGCATCGAGTCGGCGATCAGCGGCAGCTCGGTGAGCGCGCGAGCGACCCGCACCTTCTCGCGCGCGGCGCCGAGGTCGAGCCCGGTGCGCCACGACAGCCAGTGCGCGCAAGAGACGAAGCCGCCGCTGCCCCAACCATCGCGCTGGTCGAACTCGGCAAGCAGCACCAGCAAGCGGTAGGTCGCGGCGGTGATGTGGGCGGCGATCGTGGCGATCTCGTCGCCGATGCGTTCGAGCGCGTCGCGCTCGCTGGGTGGCGGGTAGACTGTGGGTGAATCGACAGGTGGAGTGAAGTTCTGTGCGAGGCCAGTGCCGGTTGCCATGACGGTCTCCCAAGTGTTAGGCGTAAGAAAAGCGTAACACGGTCGGGACGACGATGCAAACCGGCGTGTCGATGCCGCCGCCGAGGGCTCCTCGAGTGAGCTCTGAGGACCGGATCGCGAATCACCTGGCTCAGTCCTGCGGCGGCTGCGCGTTCAGGGTCCGGTTGCGGGCGACCTCAGTCCACCTCCCAGAGCGGCAGCGTTCGCACGCGATGGCGCGAGTCCTCGACCGTGATGATCGAGCCATGCTCAAGTTCGTCCGGGCACTCCCTGAGCACCTGCTCGAGTCTCTCGATGATGAAGGAAGCGCGCCGGTTGCCTGCCCGGAACACGACCACGCTGCTGCGACCGCCGCTGGCCGCGACGATCTCGCCGAGTCTGAGATCGAACGTCAGGAGCACCCGGCGCTCGGCAGCCACCGCCTCGAAGATCGGTCGGTCGTCCACCTTCTGCATACCCCGCTCACGGACGTGCCAGACGTCGTGGCCCTGCTCGCGCAGCCATGCCACGACGGCTCGCGACGTGTTCATGTCTGCCGCGAAACGCAAGGCTAGCTGGCCGGGTAGACCTGTTCTCGGGCCAGCCAGGCTGCGAACACCAGGGCCGCCCGGATGTCGTCTTCCTCGAGATACGGGAAATCGTCGAGGATCTCCTCGTGGGTCGCTCCTTGCGAAATCAAGGCCACGATGAGGCCGGCGGTGATTCGCATGTTGCGAATGCAAGCTCGGCCGCCCATCTTCCCCGGCTCAAAAGTGATTCGCTGGAGTAGCTCCCGCTCGGTCGGCCTGTCCTGCAGGTTCTCCCGCGCTTCGGTGTGGGGGTCGTCGTGTGTGGTCATCAGAGAGCCCTCTACGCTCCCGCCTGAGCTATTATCGCACCAACGAACGAACCGTCGTCATTTCGTTGGTCCGGGAAGGCGTGACGCATGGCGGAAAGCTCCTACTACGCGCACAGCCTTCCTGGCAGGCCGGTAGAGGATTGGCAGGGCTTACGCTACCATCTGGACGCTGTCGCTGAACGAGCTGGCGGCTTTGCGGCCGAGTTCGATGCAGCCGAATGGGGGCGCATCGCCGGCTCCTGGCACGATGTGGGTAAGTACAGCCGAGCGTTCCAGGAGTACCTTCGATCGGCTTCTGACCCCGACAGCCACTGTGCCGAGGCGCACGGGAGGATCGACCACTCGAGCGTGGGCGCTCAGCATGCAACGGAATCCTTCGGTGTTCCGGGACACCTGCTGGCTTTCGTGATCGCGGGCCATCACTCCGGACTCCTGGACGCTCGTAGCGATGGCCCGAGTCTCGAGAAGAGGCTGCAGAAGGCGATCGAGAGTTGGTCTGCCGCGCCCAGTGACTTGCTGGCCCTGAACGCCCCATCCTTCCCTCCGGCTCTCTCGAGAGCCTTCGGACAGCGTGATGGATTCTCGGTCTCCTTCTTCACTCGAATGATCTTCTCATGCCTGGTGGACGGCGACTTCCTCGATACTGAGCGATTCATGAACCCCGACCGGTCCGCGGGCCGAGCGACCTACCCCGAGGGGATCTTGGGTCGAATGGAGGAAGCGCTCGACCGCTTCATCGGGCCTGTCGAAGACCGCCGGTCCGGCGTCTGTGAGGCGCGAAGCGACGTTCGACGCGCGTGCCGAGAAGCCGCGGCGCTCGAACAGGGATTCTTCTCACTCACCGTACCGACGGGCGGTGGGAAGACCCTGTCCTCGCTGGCGTTCGCGCTTCGTCACGCCGTGGCGCACGGGCTCAGTCGCATCATCTACGTCGTGCCTTTCACCACCATCATCGAACAGAACGCTGAAGTCTTCCGTCGAGTCTTCGCTGACCTCCGAGCCGAAGTGGGGCAGGACATAGTCATCGAGCACCACTCGAACCTG
>JAQBHE010000667.1:0-3192 GCA_032128015.1 Holophagae bacterium | reverse complement strand
CCCCAGGGATTACGCGGCGACTCGCTCGATCCGTGGCTCGAGGCGCTCGGTTCCACCGGTCGCAAGCCAACCGACTTCCGGGTGGGAATCATCCGCGGCGTGCTGGTGACCGATGACCGTGAGCGCGACTGGCCGCAGATCCGAGCGTCGGAGCGCTACCGCATGGAGCTGTACAACCGATTCTTCGCGGAGAGCGGGGAAGGTCTCGGTCACACCGGCGAGCGAATTCCCCAGACCTGGATCGTCGGCGACGAGTCCGAATGCGCAGCCGAGATCCTCCGTTTCGTTCGCGAGTTCGGCATCACCGATATCGTCACCTGGGGTGCGCCGCCTGGCCTGCGTCCCGCGCAGTTGAACGACAGCCTCGAGCGGCTGTTTCGCAACGTCGTGCCGAGCGTGCGAGAATCCCTCGAGTCATGACCAGCCTACGCAGCGCGCTCCTTGCCGCGGGTCTCGTCGTGGTCGCCGGTGCCATGGCGGCCCAACAGCAAGAGCTCCAGGCCCCAAGGGGCGCCGGCTCCGCGGATGCCGATGTCGTGGGACGCCCGGTCGTCGGGCGGATCGTCGATGAAGCGGGCCTGCCTGTGGCTGGGGCGCTGGTGTCCATTAGGCCCGCGGGCCAGGGCCGCGAATGGCGCCGTCTCCCGAAGACCAGCGCCAAGGGACGCTTCGCGATGCGGCTCAACGCGGTCGGCACCTGGGAGATCCGGGTCGAGGTTGCTGGCTACCGGCCGGTCGAGGGTTGGTTCGACTCTCGACGAGCGACCGCCGAGCCCTTCGACATCGGACTCGAGATCGATACCGAACCGGTGGTGCGAGGCTGGCTCGAGAGCGCGAAGCGTCAGGTCGAGCTCGGCGAGACCACTCGGGCCAGGGAGCTCTACGAGCAGGCGATGACTGTGGTCTCGTACCTCGAGCATGCGCCGATCCTGAGCGCGGTGGCGCGCACCTACTTCGTGGAGGGCAAGGCGGTCGAGGCCGAGCAGAGCCTTCGCCAAGCCTTGCTGCTCGATCCCCAGGACCGCGATGCCAGGGAGCTGTTCGAGACCTTGCTCCAGAAACAAGACCGTGGCGGCGAGGTGGCCGCAGCGCTCGCGGCGCTCGATGCGGGAGATCGCTCGGCTCTGCAGGAGGAGGTCCCGAGCCACCCGGTGCGCTCGCTGACCGAACGACCCGAGGGGCGGTTTCGCGCTTCTCTCACGTCGGCGAGCCCGTGGAGCCGGCTCGACCTCCTCGCCGACCGTTTCGGTGGCTACCAAGCGTTGGGCGTGGCCCGGGGCAGTGCCTGGGATCCCGCTGCCGGGTCGTTCGAGGTCTACGTGCCGGAGCTACCGGATGGCGATCGCTACGGTGTGGTGGTCTGGGTCAGTCCCGGACCGTCCGGCCACGTCCCGGATCGAGACATCATCCCGATCCTCGATCGCCGAGGGCTGATTTGGATCGGAGCCAACGATTCCGGCAACCCACGAGTCCGCGCCGATCGGGTGCGGCTCGCTCTCGACGCAGTCGCCGCCCTAGAGGCCAGCTATCCGCTCGAGCGCGCGCGAATCTGGGCCGCGGGCTACTCCGGAGGCGGACGGGTTGCGAGCTCCTTGGTGCTCGAGTTTCCCGAAGTCTTCTCGGGTGGGATCTTCTATATGGGCACGAGCTTCTATCGAACCATCGCGATGCCGCAGAAGCCGGGCGTCGGATGGCCCGCGGTGCTCCCGCCGCCGGCGCCGTCGACTTTCGACGCGTTGCGGAACACGTCGCGTCTGGTGTTGGTGACCGGCCAGTACGATTTCAATCGCTTCTCGACCCGCGCCTACTATCGCGAGCTCGAGCGCGACGGCTTTGCTCGCTTGCGCTACCTGGAGCTGCCGGGGGTCGGCCACTACTACGGCATGCCGGCCGACGCCTTCGCGCAGGCGATCGCAGAGTTCGAGGACTGGCACGGTCCGAGCAGCAGAGGTCCAAGAGGCATCGAGTAGAGCGCGAGCTCGACGTCATCGGCGGACAGCCGGACCCGCCGCTCGTAGCGCAGCCCCAGCCTCTCGAGCACCCGGATCGAGGGCGCGTTGTCGTCCTGGACGGCCGCCACCAGGCGTCTTACTATCCCTTTCACCGAGCCCGAAGCCCGGAGACAGGCGAGCATCGAGCTCGGAGGCGTGCCCCAAGTGCAGGAAGCCGTGCGTGATACGTGGATATGGCGCTGGCTCGATGCGCTCGTGCGCGACGTGCGCTATGCGGTCCGGAGCCTGACCAGGAGCTGGGGTTTCGCCCTTGGCGCCGGCGCCGTCCTTGCCCTGGCCATCGGGGCAACCACCGCCATCTTTTCAGTGGTCAACACGGTGCTACTGCAGCCGCTCGCCTACCCCGACGCGGAGCGCCTCGTCTCCGTCGAGACGTTGTGGACCAACACCGGACGCGCCAGCCAGGACGTATCGGGGCCCGACTTTCTCGACTGGCAGGCGCAGAACGACGTGCTGGAACGGATGGCCGTGTCGAGCGGTGGAGACGGTTTCCCGGTCATCGTCGGCGACCGCGCCGTGTTTGCCAACGCCCAGTTCGTCTCCGCCGAGTTCTTCTCGGTGTTCGGCCAGACCGCGGCTGCGGGACGCCTGCTGACGGAGGACGATGTCCCGGCGGACGACGCCGCCGAGTCGACCGTCGCCGTCGTGGCCTATCACTGGGCAGCGACTCACTTCGGCAGCGATGAGGCCGCGATCGGAAAGACGCTCACGGCTTACGGCAACGCGATGGAGATCGTCGGAGTGGCGGCGCCGGGATTCCGCTATCCCGGCGCCACGGATATCTGGGCGCCTTTGCTCCCGACCAGCCACGCCCCGAACCGCAGCGACCACCCCTATCAGGCCGTCGGAAAGCTCAAGGGAGACGTGGACCTCGCGCGTGCGCAGGCGCAGATGCGGACCATTGGCGACACACTCGCGCGGCAGTATCCCGAGAATCGCCTGAAGACAGCGACGGTGGTTCCGCTGCGGGAGCGGCTGACCGGCAACCTCCAGGCGACGTTGTGGGTGCTGATGAGCGCCGTGGGGGTCGTCTGGCTCATCGGGTGCGCCAACATCGCGAATCTCCTGCTGGCGCGGGCCGCGGGCCGGACGCGCGAGATCGCGCTCCGCGCCGCGCTCGGCGCCGGCCGGGGCCGTGTCGTGCGGCAACTGTTGATCGAAAGTTGTGTGCTCGCGGGGG
>JAQBHE010000666.1:0-14648 GCA_032128015.1 Holophagae bacterium | reverse complement strand
TCACTCGCCGCTCTTCGTTCCTCTTGCTACGCTGCTTCATGGGTCAACCTCCTTTGAGCTCTCAAGCTCGTCGTTTCCTGCAGCACCATTCTTGGCGACTGCGTTAGGAGGTTGGCCTTCTCATCCCATCTACCCTCAGAGGGGACCCGGCGGTGCCGGTCCGATCTGGCGGCGAAGAGGGATTTCGACGCGCTGGAACAGGGGCGGCGAGCCATGCGAGCGCCTAGTCGCCAGGCAGCGGACCTGCGGGCCTGCCAAACTCGAGCAGGCGAATCGCCGAGTTGCGACGGGTGACGGTTTCCTGGCGCTTCAGGCGGTAGTGGGTCTCGAGGTGGAGGGAGCGCGAGATCAGCACTGGGTCGCCGGCGGGCAGCAAGTGCCCCGGGATGTTGAGCCAACGATTCCACGACGACTCGAGACGCACCGCCACGAACAGGCGCGACGCGGCGTGGGACTCGAGCGCCGAGAGCAGCGCCAGCCGCTCGCGCAGCGCCAAGTCTTCGAACACCTCCCAGAGCACCACGTCGTCCCAGCGAGGTCCGGGCTCGCCGAGCACCGGCTCCCCGAGCACGGGTTCGCTGAGCACCATGGTTGCCGGCTCGGGCCGCAGATCGATCGCGGACGCCTGCGGTTCTCCTTCGTCGTGCGCGGCTGGTCCCTCCAGGCCGCAGCCGGTTACCGTTGCGCCGCGACTGGCGATCGTCCTCGCGATCGCCCCGAGACCGCAGGCGGCGTCGAGCACCCGGCGCCCGGCGAGCGGATCCATCCAGCGCAGCAGCTGACGGACCGCGGCACGGCGGCCGTCGGCGAGGTTCTCTTCCCAGTAGCCCTGCGGCGTTCCGCGCTCCAGGCGGTGTCGGAGCTCGGTCAGTAAGGCTTTGGGGTTCGCGGACATGGGAACGAAAACGGTACCCTGACGTAGGGTCTTCGTGGGTCTGCTGGCGCGATTCGTGACCCTGCGGAGCCCTGCGACCGAGAAATGGATCCTAGCCCGGACGATGCAGCCGCCACGGGTTTCGGTTCTGAGGTTCCGGGGCGCGCGTCGTGCGCAAAGCGTCGTCGCGTTTCGGCGTCTTCACTGCGTGTGTGTCGTGTGTATAGTTCCGAGGTGACGAGCAGGGAGATCCTACGCAGGCTCAAGGCCGACGGTTGGTTCGAAGTCGCGACCCAAGGCAGCCATGTCTAGATGAAGCACCCGACGAAACGGGGACGGGTGGACGGTTGCCCGCTCGAAGAAAGACCTGCCTCTGGGGACCCTGCGGAGCATGGAGCGCCAGGCAGGTTTGAAGCTCAGATAGGAGCCGGGATGAGCAGTTACATCGCCCTGATTCGCAAGGAGTCCGGCAGCGACTTCGGCGTCGATTTCCCCGACTTTCCCGGATGCGTGACCGCGGGCTCGACCCTCGACGAGGCTCGGGCGTTGGCCGACGAGGCGGTACGATTCCACGTCGATGGGATGCTCGAGGATGGAGAGTCGCTACCAGCGCCCCAGAGTTTGGAAGCCATCATGGCCGACCCAGCCAACCTGTTGGCCGTGGCCTTCCTGGTCGATCTGCCCGACAGTCCCACCCGTACCGTCCGGGTCAACGTAACGCTGCCCGAACCCACCCTCCGCCGGATCGACGATTGGGCGAAGTCGCGGGGTCTGAGCCGATCCGCTTTCTTGGCCGAGGCGGCCTTGCAGTCGATCGAACACGGCCGGACTGGCTGAGGTTCCCAAGGCTTCCTGATACGTTCATTCGCTGAGGGTGAGCGAGCGTTCTCGAGGTCCGCGCCCGCCCAGGAATGCGAGCACCACCTCGCCGACGAACCCGCGCCAGCGCTCGAAGCGCTCCTGCCCAAGACGCGTGGATCCTAGGGGTCTACGACCGCTCGACGCTGGCGGCTCGACGACGCGCGCGGCGCGCGCACCATGATGGTTGAACCACCGCGCCGTCTCGGCGACTACGAAGTGTTGGGGAAGCTCGCCGAAGGCGCGATGGGCCGGGTGTATCGGGCGCTCGACCGGCGTAGCCGGGACGAGGTCGCGCTCAAGCTGCTGCACCCCAAGATCCAGTTCGATCCGGCGCTACGCGAGCGTTTCGTCCGCGAAGCCCTGATCGCGCAGCGGGTCGAGCATCCCAACGTGGTCCGCGTCCGCGAGCTCGGCGAGGTCCATCTATTCGGCGCCGAGCGGACCCTGTTCTTTGCCATGGAGCTGATCGCCGGTCGCGACCTGCTCCATCACGTGTCGTTCGGTTCGCTCTCGCAGCGCGCGATCGCCGACATCGGTCGCCAGCTCGCGGCGGCGTTGGCCGTGGTGCACAGCCGGGGCGTGGTCCATCGCGACATCAAGCCGAGCAACGTCTTGCTGCGAGGCGACGGCCAGGTCAAGATCCTCGACTTCGGTCTCGCGAAGGTCACCGAGGGCGAGCTCGAGCCGGAAGAGGGGGCGGTCTACGCGACCCAGATCGGGGCGCTGGTGGGGACCGCGGGCTACGCGTCCCCAGAGCAGTTGCTGGGCGAGGAGGCGACCCCAAAGAGCGATCTCTACTCGCTCGCGGCGCTGCTCTACCAGCTTCTTGGCGGCCGGTTGCCACTCGGCGGCACCAGCCGCGGCGAGCTCATCGACGCGATGTTCTCGCGGCCGGCCGAGCCGTTGTCCGGCCTCGCGCCGGGAGTCGACCGCGGGCTCGAGCGCATCGTCATGCGCAACCTTGCGCCCGACGCCAAGAAACGCCACCCGAGCGCCCAGCATCTCGCCAACGAGCTCGCGACGCTGCTCGACGACCCGACCTCCGGGGTCGACCGTCCGCTTGACATTCCGCCCGAACGTGCCGTCGCGCCGCGGGGCGATGCCGCTGCGCAGTCACTCGGAGTGGGGCGCAGGCTGTCTGCCTGGTGGCGTCGCCGCTGAGATCTGCATCTCACACCCTCGACACACGTCGCACCAGGTAGAAGCCGAACGGACCTTCGCCGTCGCGACACGCGATCACCGACATCCGTTGCGGACCGGCTTCGAGTGACACCGGCACCCTGGCGCCGGTGCCGAGCACCGCCTCGTGTTGGATGATCTCGACCCGTCGCTGACCGGCAATCGACAGGGTCACAGCGCCCGCCGCCGTGAGCTCGAGTTCGTAGTTTCCAGGTCCGCTCTCGTCGCGCTCGAGGGTGACGCAGCCGGTGGCAGCGATCCGCTCGAGGTCGACGAAGCCTTCGACCGCCCGTCCTTGGGGGGTCGCGTGTCGCGGGTAGGTCATTGGGCCCGAGATCGCGATCCGTGGGCCGGTTGCCGACGCCGGTGCACCCGAGCTGCCCGTCACCTGCCAGTCGAGAATGAAGTCTCTGTTGCGTCCGGGCAGGATCTGAAACAGCGCGTTTGATCCCCCGTGACGGACCGCTGCTCGAGGATCGTGGACCAGGCGCTCGGTCAGACGGCCGGTCGGCGCGGCCCGCGAGTAGGCGATCCAGTCGCTGTCGAGGCCGGCAACCAGGCGCAGCGGCACGTCGGGCTCGTCGCCGGCGAAGATCCGCGCTTGGACCGCGAACGCCTCTGGGTAGGGGCGCGCCATGAAGATCGGATCGAGCACGTTGAGGTAGCGCGCTCGCGGCGCCCACAGCATGTAGATCGGGGTTTGTTGCCAACGCGCGGCGACCCGAGCGCCTTCGGGCAACGCTGCGGCCAACTCCTCGCGGTCGCGCAGTCGGGCGCGGTTGGGGCCTGGAGAGTTGCGCTCGCGGTAGTTGGTGAGCTGGCGCAGCGCCTCGGGTGAGGCGACCAGTAGGCATAGGCCGAGCACCAGCGCCAGAGACAACGACCGGCCGCCGAACAAGCGCACCCGTGATCCGATGCGGCGCCCCCGGCGCGCGAGCTCGAACAGCAACCACAGGGCGGCGAACGGAAAGAAGTACAGAGAGAAGCGCGACATCAACAAGTAGAGGATGCCGAACACCGCAGCCGCCACGCCGAAAGCGTCGGCATAGCCGGGATCGTCGGCGAAGCCGGGATCGTCGGCATGGCCGCTGGCGTGACTATCGGCAACGCCGCGATCCGCGTGCGCGGAGCTCGCGCTCACCCCCGCCCGCCACACCGCGATCGCGACCAAATAGAGACCGAGGTTCACCATCAGCGTGACGTCGGTGGTGTTGGGGCGGATCTCGGTGCCGACGTCGAGTATCGCCTTGGACTGGAAGAAGTCGAGGCTCTGGAGCACCCAGATCGTCAGGTTGTGGGGGAAGTGGGGATGGAGCACCAGACCGATGCCGACGCCGAGGCTTGGGTAGAGGAGCAGCGCCGGGTGCCAGCGCCGTCTTGCCCAGCCGACGAACAAGAACAGCACGCCACACAGCCCGAGAAGGGCGTGGAAGGCGGTGTAGCCGAGAGCGTAAGCGACGCCGATCGGGCCTAGCCACCGAAATCGCCGGGCGCCGATGGCGCCGATGGCGAGCAGCAGGAGCTCGAGCGACAATAGTTCCGGGCGCAGCCGCACCAGCCGCCAGGCAACCTCGGTCGACGTGAAGACCAGCAGGTAGGGGACCGCGTAGCCCCAAAGGCCCAGGACTCGCGACGCCAGCGCGCCCAAGGTGGCGAAGATCGCGGCGAGGATGAGGGCGAGAAAGATCTGGCCGCCGAGGACGAAGTCTGGGAGCGCGGCGAACGGCGCGAGCAGCAGGTGGAACAGCACCTCCTTGTCGCCGAAGCCCTCGCTCATGGCGCTCCATCGAACCGCCTCGAGACGGTCGACCGGCCCCTCGGCAGCGAAGATGCGGGCGACTGCGACGTGGTAGTACGAGTCGTTGTCGTAGAGCAGCGGCTGGCGGGTGAAGAACAGCAACAGCAGCGCCAGCGCGACGAGAAACGCCACGATGGGAGCGAGAGCCCGGCGAGCCGATGGCATGGCCCCGAAGATACCAAGTGACTGCGATACCAAGTGCCGAGCACCTCAGCCGACGAAGCCAGTACACTCGCGCTCGTCATGGTGCGCGCCTCGTGGCTGGTCCTGGTCGGGCTCCTGCTGCTGCTGGTCGCGGCGGCCGCGACCTTCGATCCTCGAAGCTGGCCGTCGCCGGTCGGAGACGAGGCGACCTACCTGATGGCCGCCCAGAGCCTGGCTTGGGACGGCGACTACCGGTACTCGGCGGCCGACTTCGAGCGCTTTCGCACGCTCGACGGCCGGACCCCCGACGGGCTGATCCTGCACAGCGACGACGGCGGTAAGACCTTGGTCTACGGCAAGTCGTTTCTCTATCCTGCGGCGATCGCCCCATTCGTCCGTCTGCTCGGGCGCTCTGGGCCGGCGGTCGCGAACGCGCTGCTGCTCGCGGCCGCGTCGCTGCTGGCGGCGTGGTCGTTGCGCGCGGTGCTCGGTGCGACCGCGCCGCTGTTCATCGCGGTCTCGGTCTTCGGGTCGGTGACCTTCGCCCACGTCTTCTGGGCGCACTCTGACCTCGCCCTGATGTCGCTGTGCGCCGCTGGTCTCGCGCTGACCCTCGGCGATCTCCGACGACCCGGCGAGCCGCGGCGCGACGCAGCGGTCGGCAGCTCTCCGGCTCTGTGGGCGTGGGCGGTCGCCGGGGTGCTGTTCGCGCTCGTTGTCGTCGCGCGGCCGGTCTACGCGCCGCTGCTGCTCGCGCCGCTCGTGCGCGCGGTCTCGATCGGGTCCTGGCGGCGGCTGGCCGCTCTGGCTCTGGGCCTCGCAGCGGTGAGCCTGGGCGCGCTGGCGGTCGAGCGGGGGGTGCGCGGAACCTGGAGCAGCTACGCCGGTGAGCGCGTCGGCTTTTACTCCTACACCGGCTTTCCAAGCGTCGACCCTGGTGTCGACTGGTCGCAGCGGGTGGCGACCCAGGGGGGCAACGCCTGGGTGGGTTCCGGGTTTGGGCTGCTGGCGCAGGGCTTCGAGGCGCGGCAGGCGACATGGAACGTCGTCTACACCCTGCTCGGTCGCCACGTCGGATTGCTGCCCTACTTCCTGCCCCTGATCCTCGGGCTGATCGCGGCACGTGCCGACCCGGTGCGGGTCGCCCTGCTGTTGGCGGTGGTCGCGGTGGCGGCGGTGTTTCTGCTCGTGCGACCCTTCAACTTCTTCGGCGGCGGCGGATCGCTCGCCAATCGCTACATGCTGCCGGTGTTTCCCGCGTTCTGGTTCCTGGCGGCGCGACCCATTCGGCTGCCGGTATTGGCGCTGGTGGTGGTGTTCTCGGGGCTGTTCGTAGCACCGCTATGGGGCGCCCCTCGAGGCTACCTTCTCGACCAGGACGGCGGCTACCGCTACGTCTCAGCGATCGCCGAGCGTTGGCTTCCTTACGAGACCACCCAGAGCCACCTCAAGCCGTCGGGTGGCGAAGACTTCCACGCTGGCGTCGAGCCATCGCTGTGGATCAAGCCTCTGGCCGTCGGAGTCCGCGAGGCGCCCGGCGTCGGCCTGCGGGTGGACTCCGGCGCCTCGCGGCGACCGGCGATCCTGGTCGGTGCCGATCATCGCTTGGCCAGACTTCGCTTCGAGCGCGTCGGTTCCGGCCCGGCGATCGAGACCATCGGGGTCGAGCTCCATCGCCCGCGGGCGAGTCATCGCATGTGGTGGACTGACGACCGCGAGTTTCTCTACACGGTCGACCTTGGCGAAGCCGTCGGACGGTGGCTGGCCGATACCCCTGGCGAATTGGTGATGGGCCTCGAGGCGACCGCGGCCGGTCCCTAAGGCCGAAGCCGGCCCCGGGCCGGCCGCTGAGCCGGTGCCGCCACGTCAGGCGTCGAGACCTGGCGCCCGAATCGTCGCCGGTTCGACGAGCACCTTGGACCCCGCCGGCACGTCGCTCGACACCAGCGCGTTCGCGCCCACGAACACCCGGTCGCCGATGTGGATTCTGCCGATCAGTTTGGCGCCGGCGCCGACCACGACATCGTCGCCGAGCACCGGCACCTCGCCGACTCGCGATGGTGTCGGGGCGCCGAGAGTCACCTGCTGGTGGAGGTGGGCGCGGGCGCCGATTGTGACCCCGCCGCCGATCACCAGACCGTTGCCGTGGCTGATCACCAGACCGGGCCCGATCTCGGCGCGGGGATTGATGTCGACGCCGGTGATTCCGACACTGATCCGTGCGAGCGCGGGCGCGATCGCCGGGATCCCGAGTCTCTTGAACCAGCTGGCAGCGCGATGCAGCATCACCGCTTGAAAACCGCTGTCGAATAGCAAGCAGTCGAGGAGGAACGACCACGAACCCCGCTGACGGAGCTCAGAGAGATGGGCGAAGTCGGAATGGAGGTTGTCTAGCATGGCGGGTGAAATGAAATGTCGGTCTACACCTTGCTCAGGAAGATGGGTAATACACCCGGTATCCCGGAAGCGGGCGCGAGCGTAACCTTCCGCGACTCATCGGTCGTGTGCTGGCGTTGACGCTCGCAGCGGCACCGCCCGGCGATAGTGGTAGGAGGTTTCGATTCCCATGGAGCACATGATCCCCGTGCTGTCGGCCGCGGTGCACGCCGCCGAGACCGAGCTACTCTTCATTCTTATCCAGATCGCGGCCGTGATTCTGTGCGCCCGTGCCCTCGGGGCGCTGGCGCTGCGGATTGGTCAGCCGCGAGTGGTCGGCGAGATTGTCGGCGGACTCGCACTCGGCCCTTCGCTCCTCGGCAACTTGGCGCCCGGGGTCTTCGCCTGGCTGTTCGAGAGCGCCGAGGGCTCGGCGCTCTACACGTTCAGCCAGGTGGGGTTGATTCTGCTCATGCTCCAGATCGGGATGGAGTTCGATTTCAGCCACTTGGCCGAGCGGGGGAACCGCCGAGCGGTGCTCGCGGTCACTCTCGGCAGCATCTCGCTGCCGCTTGCCGGCGGCGCGCTGTTGGGGCGCGCGATGCACCGGTCACTGGCCCCCGAGATTCCGGTCCTCCATTTCGTGCTGTTCGTCGCGGTGGCGCTCGCGGTCACCGCGCTGCCGATCCTCGGCCGGATCATGGTCGACTTCCGGCTCACCCAGACTCGGCTCGGCAGCGTCACGATCTCGGCGGCGGCGCTCAACGACCTGGTTGGTTGGGTGCTGCTGGCGGCGATCACCGCCCTCACAAGCGCCGCGTTCTCGGTGCGTGGGCTGGGTCTCCAGCTCCTGGGGATCGCGGTCTTCGGGACGGTGTGCTGGTACGTGGTGCGACCGGTCTTGGTGCGGGTCACCGCGCGCTCGCTCGAGCGAAACGGCGAGTTGTCGCCGACCTTGGCGGCGTTGCTGACGGCGACCGCTCTGCTCGGTGGGGTGGTGACCATCAAGCTCGGGATCTTCGCAATCTTCGGCGGCTTCGCGGTCGGGGTCTTGTTGTTCGACCAAAGGCGCCTGGTCGAACAGTGGCATCGGGTCGTTGGTCCGTTCGTCGAGTTCTTTTTCCTGCCGATCTTCTTCACCTACACCGGCCTGCGCACCGACGCCGGGTCGCTCGACTCTTTCGGTCTGTGGGGCTGGTGTGTGGCGGTGATCCTGGTTGCGACTGCAACCAAGCTGGTCGGCAGCTACTCCGCCGCTCGCTGGGCGCGCATACCCGCTGGCGAAGCGCGTTGCTTGGCGGTGATGATGAACACCCGCGCGTTGATGGAATTGGTGGTGCTCAACGTCGGCTTCGACCTTGGAGTGATCCCGCCGCCGGTGTTCACGATGCTGGTGTTCATGGCGATCGCGACCACAATGATGACTTCGCCGATCCTGCGACGTGGACTGCCCGGTCTGCAGTTGGAGGCGACTTGACCGGGTTCCCAACGCGCGCCTCGATCCGTGCCCAGTTTGACTGGGACCTACTCCGAGAGTGGCTGGTCCTTGGGCTCGGGCAGCGCAAAGCTGAGGCAGAAGCCGATCAGATACAGCCCGAATGCGACGCCGGCCGCGGTGTACGCGAGCTTGGTGGTTGGTGAACCCCCGGGTATCCAAGCCTGGACCGCGAGCGAGCTGGTGACCCACGCGAACGAGGTGCCGATCAGCCGGCCGCCGATGTTGGCGGCGAAGCTCTCGCCGGTGCCCCGCAGGTGGATCGGGTAGACCCGTGGCAGGTAGTTGCCCCAGAAGCTGAACTGGCCGACGGTCAGCATGCCGGCGATGAAGATCCCGGGATAGAGCAAACTCAAGTCGCGCACCGCGGCGTAGGCGAAGACTAGCGGCATCACCACCAGACCGGGGATCTGGAACATCCGGATCAGCCGCCGGCGGCTGACGATCAAGACCGCGAGGATCGCCAGGATCACCCGTCCGACCAGCCCTCCCACTTCCTGGACCTTGGTGACGTCGGCGGCAACCTTCTGGGTGATCGTGCTCTCGATGCGGCGCTGCTCGGGCGCCGCGAGATCGGGCCCGCGGCTTTGGATCTCGGTGGCCACCTTTTCTTCCACCTGGGGCAGGCCGGGAACGATCCGCGGAATCTGCTGGATCGCCCCGAAGGCGGCACCGAACGAGCATGCGAACATCAGCGTGGTGATGATCGTGGTCCGCCGCAGGTCGGGCGCGAACAGCTCGAACAGCGAAGGGCGCCTCAAGGTCCCGGCGGCTCGTTTCTCCGCCCACAGCGGTGACTCGGGGAGGAACGGCCGGATGATGATCAGCGGCAGCGCCGGGATCAGGCCCGACATCAAGGTGTAGCGCCACGCCGCGTTGGGATCGCCGATCGCTCCGCCGAAGAAGTTCAGCATCTCGGGCAGGTGGATCGCCGGTAGGCGCCCCGAGTTGGCGATGCACCAGCCGTTCGCGACCGCCACCAGCAGGCCGCCAATCGACGAGAACGCCTGGGTGTAGCCGAGCACCCGCTCGCGCTGGCGATGGTCGGGGAACAGCTCGGCGAGCCAGGCGACCGCGGCCACGAACTCGACGCACACTCCGATGAACACCAGGCAGCGGAAGAACAGCAGCATCCAGATCGTGGTCGAGAAGCCGGCGGCGAAGGCGCCGAAGGCGTAGACCAGGATGCTCCAGGTGAGCACGCGACGACGCCCGAGGCGGTCGGTCAGGTAGCCACCGAGGAGACCGAAGATGCCGCCGGCGATCGCCGGGATATAGAACAGACGCCCGACCCAGGTCGCGAACTCGGCGGTGCCCGGACCGGCGCCGATCAGCTCTTGGAGCGCCGGCCGCACGATCAGCGGCAGCATCAACAGCTCGAAGATGTCGAAGGCGAAGCCGATGGCGGCGATCGCGCAAATGAGCCAGCGGGTAGGTGTCATGCGATCGCCTCGGAGATCCGGCGGAGCCGGGTGGTGCGGTCGGGCAGGTTCGCGCTCGACCGCGGGACAGCGTTGAGAGCTTCGAGAACAGATTCGGTGGAGCGCGCCTTCGAGCGCGCGCCCGTTCGTGGATTGCCAGTGAGAGCGTAACCGCTTTGGCGGCGCCGCCCAACCACGCCGCTCTCGGCGACCGCCGCCTCGAGCCCGTTCACAGCGGCCAGACCCGCGGCACCAGGACCACTGTTACTACGAACGCCAGCACCGTCAGCCCAAACCCCAGGCGCGGGAAGTCGAGGAAGCGGTAGCGACCCGGTCCGTAGACCAACAAACAAGACGGTTCGAGCGGGGTCAGGAACGAGTTCGAGGCGGCGAGCGCGACGGTCACCGCCATCGCCCGCGGATTGAGGCCGGCAGAGAGTGCGACCTCGACCGCTACCGGCAGCACCACTAACGCCGCCGCCTGGTTTGACATCGGCTGGGTGAGCGCGACGGTGAGCAGGTAGAACGCCGCCACCACAGCGGTCGGCCCCCAGCCTGCCGAGACCGCAAGCAAGTGATCGGCGATGAACGACGCGGCGCCGGTCGTGTCCATCGCCTGCCCGTAGCCGATCATCGCCGCGATCAACACCAGGATCGACCAGTCGATCGAGCGATACGCTTCCTGGGTGCTCAGGGTGCGGGTCGCGAGCAGCACGAAGCAGCCCGCGAGTACCGCGGTCGGCAGCGCCAGGACGCCGGAGCCGCCGAGCACGATCGCGACCGCGAAGGTCAGTGGCGCGACCAGCGCTCGACGCTCGCGGCGGACCACCGGCCGATCGCGCAGGAACAACAGTCCAGGCTGGGCTTGGAGGCGCGCGGTGGCCTCGCGTCCGCCCTGGATCAGGAGCACGTCGCCGACGCCGATCGGGATCAGTCCGATCTTCTCGACCACCGGTTCGGCGTGGCGATTGAGAGCGATTACCGTCGCGCCGTAGCGCTGGCGGAAACTCGCGTCGCGCAGCGTTCGGCCGACCAGCTCGGACCGTGGCAGCACCACCGCCTCGATCAGCATTTCGCCCTCGACCGCCAACGGCGCGGTGCCGCCGCCGCCCTGACGACGAATCGCCAATCCCTGGCCTTGACCGACCCGCAGCAGGTTGTCGAGGTTGCCCTCGACCAACAGCAGGTCGCCGGCTTCGAGGACCTCGTCGGGGGTCGGTTCGAGGGCGTCGCCGCGGCGCATGATCCGTAGCAGCTGGAGGTCCCATTTCTTGCCGAACCCTTCCTCGGCGACGGTGTGGCCGACCAGCGGGGAATCGGCGCCGACCTCGACCTCGGTGAGGTAGTCGAGGAGCGAGTAGGTCTCTGCGAGCGGGGCGTCGGCACGCTCGGGGAGCAGCCGAGGCGCGGCGATCAGCAGGTAGACGACACCCAGTACCGCCACCGGCAGCGCCACCGGCGCCAGCTCGAACAGGCCGAGCGGCGGTTGGTGGTAGCGGGGCAACAGGCCGGAGACGATGACGTTGGTCGAGGTGCCGATGAGGGTGATCGAGCCGCCGAGGATCGACGCGAACGCCAGTGGCATCAGGATCCGGCTCGGCGGCTCGCGGTTGGCGCGTGCGATTCCAATCCCCACCGGCATCAGGGTCGCGGTGGTGGTGGTGTTGTTCATGAACGCCGACACCGCCGCGACCATCCCCAGGAGCACCGCGTGGGAGCGCCCGCGTCGGCCGCGCGCCACTCGTTCTATGAGCGTTCCGAACCATTCGACGATGCCGCTCGCCTTGAGGCCGGCGGTGAGCACGAACAACCCGGCGATCACGATCACCGCGTCGCTCGCGAACCCGGCGAGCGCGGCCTTGGGATCGAGCACCCCGGCGACCAGAAGCGCCACCAGCAGGCCGAGCGCGACGACATCGACGGGCACCCGTTCGAGCGAGAACAACGCCATCGCGATCAGCGCCAAAGCGAGGACCAGGCCGATCTCGAAGGTCATCGAAGGGTCTCGGGTGAAGTCGGCGTTGCGGTGATCATGGCAGGCTGGGGCAATGGCCTCTCAGGCCCCTCAGATCCACACCGGAAGGGCGCCGGGAACCAGCGACACGGAGCGCGGGACGAGCGTCTGCACCTCGCCGTCGAGCATCACCAAGAGAGCGCGCTCGCCGTCGATGTCGAAGCGGTCGGCGCGCCGGCAGTCGACCGCCGGGTGGCTCAGGTGAGTGCCGCGAAAGATCCTGGGAAACGCCCGCAGCAGCTCGAAGCGACCCACCGGACCCACGGTCACCAGCTCGAAGACGCCGTCCTCGGGGTCCGCTCCCGGCGCCATCCGCATGTTGCCGCCGACCTGGACGATGTTCTGGAGAGCGAAGAACAGCGACGGCGAGGGCGCGGTTGACCTGGCGGTTCCGAGGCGGACGGTCGCGTGCAGGTCGAGGGTCCGAAGTGCCGCCATGCAAGCGAGGACTCCCAGCGTGTAGCCGACGAGCCCCAGCGGCTTGAATCGCCGGTTGACGAGCGACGAAACCTGAGCGGCGAATCCGAAGCTGACGGTGCCGAGCACCAGCTCGCAGCCGTCTCGGTGCTCGAGAAGCAAGAGGTCGCACCGTCGCGGCGCGCCGCGCTCGATGGCTGCGAGGAACAGATCCACACCGTCGATTCGACGGCTCGGTGACGAGCGATGCCGCAGGGAGTCGCGAAAGTGCTCGACGAACGAGTTGCCGGTGCCCAGTGGCAGCAGCCCGAGGCTGGCCGGCTCACCCTCGTTGAGGGTCGGTGACATGCAGCCGTTCGCGACCTCGAAGGCGGTGCCGTCGCCGCCGATCGCGAGAAAGTCGCGGTGGCCGTCGCGGTAGCCGGCGGCGGCGAGCTCGCGGGCGTGGCCGGGTGCCTGAGTGGTCCGGACCTCGATCTCGATGCCGGCTCGGCGAATTCGATCGAGCGCCGCAGGGGCGCGACGCGCGCAGCGGCCGTTGCCGGCGCTCGGGTTCAAAATCGCCAAGAAACGCGAGGGCGGGGAGGAACGAAGCGTCGCGCCCATGAGAGTTCCCCGCTGCCGGCATCTTAGCGGCAGGCGCGAGCCGGTCGACCGGGCTCGACGACGACACGGGTCCCCGATACGGGTCCCTGATACGGGTCTCTGTCACCAAAGGTCCGGGAAGCGTGCTCGCGCTAAACTGCGTTCCTTACTCAGGAGAAAGGAACCCCGCATCATGTGGCTGCGCCTGCGTCAGATCTGCCTCGTCGCCCACGAGCTCGCTCCGGTGGTCAACGAGCTCGAGGACATCTTCGGACTCGAGGTCTGTTACAACGACCCCGGCGTCGGGCGCTTTGGACTGGAGAACGCCCTGCTGCCGATCGGCAACCAGCTGCTCGAAGTGGTGGCACCGACCGAGGAGGGCACCGCCGCGGGTCGCTACCTCGAGCGCCGCGGTGGCGACGGCGGCTACATGGTGATCACCCAGTGCGACGACCACGCGCCGCGTCGCCGGCGCGTCGAGGAGCTGGGCATCCGGCTGGTGACCCAATTCGAGCGCCACGGTTTCCAGAACATGCAGCTGCACCCCAAGGACACCCGCGGCTCGTTCTTCGAGATCGACTGCCAGCTCGACGGCATGGAGCCCGACGGTCCTTGGGAGCCGGCCGGCGAGAACTGGCAACGCTGCCGGCGCACCGACGTCGTCGACGCGATCATTGCGGCCGAGATCCAGACCGAGGACGTCGCCGAAGTCGCCGCGCGCTGGAGCGAGATCGCGCAGATCGATCTGCTAGCCGATCCGTTGGGACGTCCGCTGCTGCCGCTCGAGAACGCGGTGGTGCGCTTTACAGCACCCGGCGACGGCCGGCCAGAGGGACTCGGCGGTGTCGATCTGCACGCTGCCGACCGGGCGAGGGCACTGTCGCGGGCCGAGGCCCGCGGTCGGCGCGTCGGGGACGACCTGGTGGTCGTCTGCGGCACGCGATTTCGCCTGGTCTGACGCTCTCGCTAGCGGGATCGTGGTTGTCACCACTCCCCAGCTGTGCACGCGGTGTCGCGAAGTCACGGGGAGAGGACGGGGACGTCCTCTCAGGAGCGAGGTGGCAGCGATGAGGCGCGGTCATACCACGATCCCGCTAGCCGGTCACCCCGCCCAAGCGGCCGCGGACGGCCGCGGGCTCCTAGATTCACTAGGCCACGAAACTTGACTCATTCGTACGGATGCCGACGGGCCTAGTGAATCTAGCCGGCAAGGGTCGGGTCGTAGGAGAGGGCCGTGCCCGCGCCCACTACGCAATGCGTCGCGGATGCAGCTCATCCACCTTCACTCCCACCATCTTGGACACACCCTTCTCCTCCATGGTGACGCCGTAGAGCGCGCTCGCGGCCTCCATGGTGAGCTTGTTGTGGGTGATGATCACGAACTGGGTCTCGGCGGACATCCGGGTCAGCACGTCGACGAAGCGCAGGACGTTGGCGTCGTCGAGCGGGGCGTCGACCTCGTCGAGGATGCAGAACGGCGAGGG
>JAQBHE010000665.1:0-3276 GCA_032128015.1 Holophagae bacterium | reverse complement strand
TTCTGGCCGTCGATGTCGAAGTGGAAGGCCGCGTTCGGCGAAACCTTCTTCGCACCGCGCTCGAATCTTCCCAGGTACCAGCCCAAAGGCCGCGGATAGAAAACCGACACCGCGAGCTGATCGCCGGCGCGCGCCAGGTGGCCTTCGACCTTGCCACCGAGCGCCG
Source organism: Holophagae bacterium (assembly GCA_032128015.1). Taxonomy (GTDB): domain Bacteria; phylum Acidobacteriota; class Thermoanaerobaculia; order Multivoradales; family Multivoraceae; genus JAQBHE01. The sequence goes on along the minus strand of JAQBHE010000665.1, from coordinate 3,110 downwards.
GACAGTCAACGGCGAGCGTGGTGCCGCCGGCCGCCGGTCGTCGCGGCGCGAACGGTCCGCCGAGCACCGCCACGACCTCCTCGTGCTCGTTCGCCTGAGCGAGCGCGAGCGCGGTGTCGCCATCCTGGTCCTCGAGAGCGACATCGGCGCCGCGTCGCAGCAGCTCCATCACCAACTCGGTCTCGCCGATTGCCGCAGCGACAATCAGCGGGGTCTCGCCTTTGGGGCCGCGCGGGTCGACTCCCGGAACAAGATCGAGGACGCCGATCAGGACTTCGGAGTCGCCACCGTAGACCGCGCGCTCGAGCGCCGGTAGACCGTCCGGGTTCTTCGCGCCGATACGGCCGCCGGCCTTGCGCAGGCGCTCGAAGGTGCCGCTCGACCCGTTATCGACCGCCAACAGTAGCGGTCGCCAGCCCTCTTCGGTCTCGGCGTTGGGGTCCGCCTTGGCCTCGAGCAGCGCCTCCACCGCGGACCACTCGCCGTTGAAGGCGGCGTACATCAGCGCTGTCCAACCGTCACCGTCGCGGACCTCCAGCCTCGCCTTGCCAACAGTCAGCAAGCGCACTGCATCCGCCCTACCCTCGCGCGCCGCAGCCATCAGCGCGGTGACGCCATCGGCAGTGGTGTCCTCGGTGCGCGCCCCGCCGCCCAGCAGCTCGGCGACCGCGGTCTGGTTACCGGCTGCGGCCGCGACCATCAGCGGGGTCTCGCCGGATTCGCTGCGGGAGTTCGCATCGACGCCGCCATCGAGAAGAGCCTTCACCCGACCGCGACTGCTCGAGAAACTCGCCACCTCTTCGAGGAGCTGGTCTACGGCGGCGGGTTGGGCTGCCGCCAGTGTGACCGCGAGGAATCCCGCGAGGCCGGCAGCGACGCTCCACCGAACCAGGCGCCACGGAACGAAATACCGAACCTGATGGCGGACCAGTCGCATGGTGGGTCTCCTCGTGGCTGCCGGTGGCGTCCCGGGACTCCGGGCGCTCCATAGCCGGCCGGGTCTACCGGAATCGTACTAACGAGCCAGCCATTGAAGGTCAAAGCACTTCCGCTTCCTTCTCGACCTGCTGCCGAACAATCATCGCCAGGCAGGACTTCCCACCGCCCCAATCTGAGAAGATCCCGACGGTCACCGGTAGCTGGTCTGAGTCCAGGCCCGACGGCGGGACGAGGCGTTCGCGCACTACCCGCCGACTTTGCGCCCCTGGCGAGGGCCCAGAGGTTGAGCTGGGTCTTCGGAGTGTTGCTGTTCCACCGGGTCACATCGACCACGGCGTGAGACGATGTGCGGCGACCCACGCTGACGGCCGGAAATGATCGACCCACGACAGGAGCCCCCGCAATGAAGATCGAAGGACACCACGACTCCGCCTTCGAGCCGGTGATCGACGCTTTTCGCGACAACTTCACGGAGCGCGGCGACGTTGGCGCCTCCTTCGCGCTGTCGCTCGACGGCGAGATGAAGGTCGACATCTGGGCGGGCCATCTCGACGAGGCACGCTCCGAGCCATGGCGCGAGGACACCCTCGTCAATGTCTACTCGACCACCAAGACGATGACCGCACTCAGTGCCCTGCTGCTGGCCGACCGCGGCGAGCTCGATTTCTCGGCTCCGGTCGCCAGGTACTGGCCGGAGTTCAGGCAGGCGGGCAAGAAAGCCGTGGAGGTACGCCATCTGATGTCGCACGCCGCGGGGCTCTCCGGTCTCGATGAGCCGACGACCGCGGAGGATCTCTACGACTGGGAGAAAATCACCGCGCTTCTCGCCGCCCAGGCTCCGTGGTGGGAGCCCGGCACCGCCAGCGGCTACCACGCATTGACCCAGGGCTACCTGGTGGGCGAGGTGGCGCGCCGGATCACCGGCGAGTCGCTCGGCGCGTTCTTTCACCGAGAGCTCGCGGAGCCGCTGTCTGCTGACTTCTTCATCGGTCTTCCCGTGGAGCACGACCATCGAGTCGGCAGGTTGATTCCACCGCCGGCGGTCGACCTCACCCAGGGACTCGATCCCACAAGCATTGCGGCACGGACCTTCGCCAACCCGGCCATCGCAGCCAAGAGCTCGTGGACGAGCAGCTGGCGCCGGGCGGAGATTCCGGCCGCCAACGGTCACGGCAACGCGCGCTCGGTGGTCCGGGCGCAGACCCTGCTGGCGTGTGGCGGCGAGGCCTGGGGAAAGCGGCTGATGTCGGAGGCCGGTTGTCGAAAGGCGCTCGAGGTGCAGATCGAGGGTACCGATCTGGTGCTCGGAGTGCCGCTCAAGCATGGCATGGGATACGGAATCACGAGCGATGACATCCCGATTAGTCCGAACCCGCGCACTTGCTTCTGGGGCGGCTGGGGTGGCTCCTCGATCGTCGTCGACCTCGACGCCCGGTTGTGCTTCTCCTACGTGATGAATCGGATGGAGGCGGGAGTCATGGGCGACCCGCGCGGTGGCGCGCTCGGTCAGGCGGTCTATCGGTCGCTCGCCGGGGCGGTCGCGACCTAGGAAGCGACGGAGCCTCACGCCACGTCCGGCCCTGCCGCCGCCAACCTCGCCTCGCCGAATCGACCCCGCGCCTTGCGGCGATAGCGACCAGAGCCATCAGCACCAAGGTCATCCGCTCTCCCCAGCCAAGGGGCGCCCGTCACCTACCGACGACCAGGTCCTGCGACTGTCGGTCTCCCAAAACCAACGGCGTCGGCTCGCGGCGAGTCTCATAGAATCCGGCGGCGCGCCGCGAGGGATCCAGAGCAGTGACCAAGAGCCCACACAGTTTCCGCATCGGCTTGGTGCAGATGGCGATGTCGCCGGATTCGCGCGACAACCTCGAGCGCGCGGCGGCGCGGATCGCCGAAGCGGCGGCGGCGGGCGCCCAGGTGGTGTGTTTGCCCGAGCTGTTCTGCTCGCCCTACTTCTGCCAGCGTCAGGATCCATCGCTGTTCGACCTCGCCGAAGAGGTTCCCGGTCCGACGACGCGCCGACTCGGCGAAGTCGCCCGGCAATCCGGGGTGGCGGTGGTCGCGCCGGTGTTCGAGAAGCGCGCCGCCGGTCTGTACCACAACACCGCTGTGGTTCTCGACGAGAGCGGCGAGGTCGCCGGCCTCTACCGCAAGATGCACATCCCCGA
>JAQBHE010000664.1:0-6575 GCA_032128015.1 Holophagae bacterium | reverse complement strand
TCGGGCCGCTGGAACAGGTGCCGCCGCCGTCGCGAGTCTTCGGCATTCTCCCGTGGGCGATTCCAGCCGCGATCGTGGCGTTGATGGCCATCGGCTTCCTCCGCGGCGGCCTCGAGAATTCGGTGACCTCGATCTGGTTGTGGGTGATCATCAACGGCTCGCTCTCCGCCCTCGGGGCGGCGGCGGCGTTCGGCCATCCGCTGACCATCCTCTCGGCGTTCGTCGCCGCGCCGATCACCAGCCTCAACCCGCTAGTCGCCGCCGGCTGGGTCGCCGGTCTGGTCCAGGCCTGGGTGAAGCGCCCGCGGGTCAGCGACCTCGAGGATCTGCCCGAAGCGATCACCAGCGTCCGCGGGTTCTGGCGCAACCCGCTGTGCCGAATTCTGCTGGTGGTGGTGCTCTCGAACCTCGGCAGCACCCTCGGCACGTTCATCGCCGGCGGTTGGATCGCGGCGCGCGCTCTGTGATTCGGCGCCCGCCATCTCCAGCGAACCTGCGAGGCACGCACCGGTCGACAGCGTCCTGCGAAAACGGTCCCTGGCCGCGTTGACAGCGCGTCTCATGCTGCTGTAGCATTACTCTTCCAGTCCCCGCAAGACGTTCAGGGAAGCTCGAGAATGCCCGCGACCACCCGCAAAGTCCGCCAGGTTCAGCTCGTCGGAAGCAAGATCCGCGAGCTACGCAAGGAGCACAAGCTCACCCAAAACGAGCTCGCTTCGCGGATCGGCATCCAGCAATCCGACCTGTCGCGGATGGAGAAGGGTGAGTACCGAGTCAGCCTCGACACCCTGTTCCGGATCCTCAGCGAGTTCGAGATGGGGATCGGCGAGTTCTTCGACGAAGTGGCACGCGATAGCATGACTGTCCACGATGTGCGTTTCGTCCGCGACTTCCGCAACCTCCCCGAGGAGGACCAGAAGGAGATCGAGGAGTTCATCGGTTTCAAACGCGCCCGACAGGTCGGCCCGGTCGACGGCGAGGACTGAGACCGTCGCCAACGCTGTACGCACGAGAGGGATGCTGTAGGCATGAGAGTGGAGCGACCGCGGCAACGCCGCAACAATCGGGGGCGGCGCACCCTGGCCGCCGGACTCGACGCGCTCAAACGCGGCGACCTCCGGCTCGCTCTCGACCGGTTCGGCAGCGCCATGGCCTGGGCCCTCGAGCACGGCGAGTCCGACCTCTGGGATCGCGCCCTGTGCAACCACTTCTCGGTTGAGATCGAGCTCGGTCAGGTCGGCGATCTATCCGAGCTGCGCCAGATCGTGCTCCGCAGCGCCGATCCCGAGAACGCCTTCCTCGCCGCCTACAACGTCGCTCGCGCCTACGAGCTCGAAAAGGACATCGGCCGGGCGTTGTTCTACGCGCGCATCGCCCGTGATCGCTGCGGACGGCTGAACCGCCGCGAGTGGATGGGTTGGAGCCACAACCAGACCGGCAACCTGCTGCTCGCCCAGAGCGAGCTCGAGGACGCCTGCGCCGAGTTCGAACAGGCGCTCGGATTCACCGAAGCCCGCGCGAGCATCGAGCGCGGAGTGATCCTCGACAACCTGGGCTACTGCCGGGTGCTCCAGGGTCGTCACCGCGAAGGCTTCGACCACTTGTTCAAGAGCCTACGGATCTTCGTGCGCCTGCGCGTCGAGCGCTATCAGTCGTACCCGCGGCTCGCGCTCTGCCACGCCTTCCTCGATGTCGGGCGCTTGCGCAGCGCGCTCCGTCACGGGGCGCGGGCGCTCGAGATCGCGACCGCGCACTCCGACGCGATCTCGATCAAGAACGCCCACTACCTGCTCGGCGAGACCTACCATCAGCTGGGCCACGACGACCTCGCCCGCGACTATTTCACCCGGCTGCAGCAGAGATTCTACCCCGCGGCCCGTCACGTTCCCGAGCTGCTCATGACGATCGACGTTCGACCGCTTCTCAACCTCCGAGCGTAGGCGAGACGGTGGCGCGGCTCCGATCTGTTGGGTACCTCGCGGCCCTGTGCGCCCTGGTCGAACTGTGCGCCCTGGCGGTGTTTCCGAACGCAGCGCGGGCGCAGTGGAGTGTCGCGACCCTCGGCGACCAAGGCGAACGGATCGAGGTCAAGATCGCCGCCTACGACGACCTCTTCCCAGGTTCGGCTGCAGTGCCTGCAGCCAACCGCGTGATGGCCCTCGAGGTGACCCCAGCCGGCGGCACGACCACCCGACTGCTGGTGCCGGGCACCGAAGGGCCGGAACGGGAGAACCGGCCATCGCTGGTCTACGACTCCGGGCAGCTGTTCGTCCTCTGGGCGAGCCTGGGCGGCGGCGCCCAGTCGCAGCTTCACCTGATCGGCTGGGACGGCATCGAGTTCTCGCGACCGATGGAAATCTCGGGCGACCCCGGCGAGCTCAAAGGGCCGCCGCGTCTGGCGTTGAGTCGCGATCTCTACGGTTCGGCCGAACAGCCGGTGGTGCGAACCACCGTTCACCTGCTGTGGTGGGAGCAGCGCGGCGCTGACGTCCACGTGCTCTACAGCCCGATCGTGTTGGTCGACGGTGACTACCTCGGCTGGAATCCAGTGGTCGACCTGGGGATCTTCGACTCCCACGATCCGCTGAGCGCGCCGACCGACGCGCTCGAGTTGTCGCGGGCGGTGACGGTTGCGACCGGAGCCGAGCCCGGAACCGTGGTGGTGGCCCTGCCGCGCGCCGAGACCGGTCGCTTGCTCACCTTGTCCCTGCGGCTGCTGCCGTCCTCGCTACGCGACATCGGCGACGCGATACGCGCTCACATCATCGGCGCCGGACGCGGCCGGGCGTCTCGCTCCGCCGTGGAAGTTGCGACCGAGGTGCGCCAAGAGATCGAATCTTCGTCGGCGCGCCTCCACGCGGGCGTGCTGTCGCACCTCGCCGACCAGGCGGTGGCGACGGTGTTCGCAGCCGGCAGCACGTTCGATGAAGCGGCGCTCGAGGCGCTGGCTCCCCAGGTCGGCCAGAGCGTGGTCGACGCCGGCGCATCGCTCATCGGCAATACCCTGCGCACCGCCGACCTGCCGTGCAAGAGACTCGCGCTCGGGCCCGATCCCGCACGGTCCGAACCGGTGCTCCATGAGCTCGACCTCTGCCTTGCATCCGACCGCGCTCTTCCAGAAACCGACCCGCTGGCAGCGCACATGCTGTTCGTCTCGGAGGATGCCGCCGAGGTTCTGGTGGCCTGGGTCGGCGACGATCGTGCGCTCCACTACCGCCAGAGCGACGGCGACGCCTGGAGCGACACCCTCACCGTCGCCACCGGTGACTCGCTGTCGATCGAGCAAGCACTCGGCTTGCTCCGCCGCCAGATCCGCCTCGACTAGCGGCTAGCGGGATCGTGGTTTTCACTACTCCCAGCGAGATCGCAATGGCGAGGCGCGGTCATACCACGATCCCGCTAGCCGTCACCCCGCCCAAGCAGCCGCCGACGACTGCGGGCTCCTTCACTAGGCCTTGAAAGTTGACTCATTTGTGATGATCTCAATACGGCCTAGTGAATCTAGCTGATGGACGAGTACGATCCCCAGCCTACACGTCGCACTCTCAGTCCCGTCGCTCGGCTGCTGATCTGGATCCCCGCGCTCGCGGTCGCCTTCTACCTCGGGGTGACTTGGCGCACCGGCAATGCGGGGCAGCGCGGCGCCGCGGCGCCGCGGGCGACCTCCGACGGTGTCCTGCAAGACTCTGAGCTCGCGACGATCGCCCTGTTTCGCGACGCCTCACCGTCAGTCGTCTTCATCACCACCCTGAGTCGCCAGCGGATCCCGTTCTCACGCCAGACCGCCGAGGTGCCGAGCGGCAGCGGCTCGGGATTCATCTGGGACGGGCAGGGTCACATCGTCACCAACTATCACGTCATCGCGACCGCTTCGGCGGCGCGCGTAACCCTCGCCGACCAGAGCGAATGGGACGCCAAGGTGGTCGGCTGGGCCGAGGAGAAGGACCTGGCGGTGCTCGAGATCGACGCCCCGGCCGAGCTTCTTCAGCCGATCCCGGTCGGCGGCTCGAAGGGGCTCCAGGTCGGACAGATGGTGCTCGCCATCGGCAACCCGTTCGGCCTCGACCACACCCTGACCACCGGGGTGATCTCGGCGCTCGGACGCGAGATCCTGTCGCTCGATCGCAAGCCGATCCGCGACGTGATCCAGACCGACGCCGCGATCAACCCCGGCAACTCCGGGGGGCCGTTGCTCGACAGCTCCGGCCGGCTGATCGGAGTCAACACCCAGATCTTCAGCCCGAGCGGCGCCTCGGCCGGCATCGGCTTCGCGATCCCGGTTGACACCGTGAACTGGGTGGTTCCCGATCTGATCCAGTACGGCGAGATCCGGCGCCCGGCGCTCGGAATCTCCGGCTTCAGCGTCACCTACCTGCCCCGCGGCGCCAAGGAACGGCTGCGCGCCGTGTTGGTCCAAGAAATCATCCCCGGTCTCGGCGCCGCCGAGGCCCGGCTGCGCGCCCAGGGCGCGATGCGCGGCGACCAGATCGGCGACTTGATCGTTGGCATCGCTGGCGAGAAGGTCGAGAACATGGACGATCTGATGCTCGCGCTCGAGAAGTACCGCGACGGCGACACCGTAACGGTGACCGTGTTGCGCGACGACAAGCCGGCCGAGGTGCCGGTGCGGCTGTCGATGAACGCCCCACGCCGGCGCTGAGCGCGGGGATGGCGCTCGGTTACGACCCAGCAGAGAACCACCCCTGGGTGCGCGAGGTTCTGCGCGCCGCCGCAATCCCACAAGCGAGCGTCGACCTGCGGATCGATGCGGACGACGAGATGCTGCTCCACGGCTGGGCCGAGACCGGCGACCGCGACTCGGCTCTAGCCGCCTACTTCGCCTCCGGGATCGAGATCGCAAGTGCCCTCGACCAGGTCGTTCTTGGCCTGTTCGGTGGCTACCACCGACTGGGGCGAGTGCTCGATTTCGGCAGCGGCTACGGCCGGGTCGCCCGCTTCCTGGCCCCCAGGCTCTCGAGCCGCCTCTGGGTCTCCGACCTCCTCCCCGGTGCCCTGGCCGCCCTCGAAAAGCGTCTGGACGCGCGCCCGTTGCCCTCCACGAACGAGCCTCACGACTTGCGCTGCCGCGAGCGTTTCGACCTGATCTACGTCGGCTCGCTGTTCACCCACCTACCCGACCGCACTTTCGGCCAGTGGCTCGACCGGCTCGCCGGTCTGCTCACGCCGGCCGGCGTCCTGGTGTTCACCGTCCACGACCACAGCCTCCGCCCTCCGCACCTCGAGATGCCTGCCGCGGGCTTGTGCTTCGAAGCCGCGAGCGAGAGCCGGTCGATCGACCACGACCAGTACGGATCGGCGTGGGTCACCGAGGACTACGTCCAGCGCCAGGTCGCCGCACTAGGAGGTTTCGCCGTCCGCCAGATCGCTCGCGGCCTGTGTCACTACCAAGACCTCGTGCTGCTGACCGCCGTCCCCGGCCGCGATCTCGCGTCTCTCCGCTTCGACCCCGGCCCCGACGTCCGCATCGATCGCTGCGAACTGACCAACGACGGCAACCTGGCGCTCTCGGGTTGGGCGATCGGCCGCCTTCCCGGCTCCGAACCAGCCACGATCGAGGTCGCGCTCGACGGCGAAGTTCGGGCAATCGTCGACGACTTCGAGCCCCGCCCCGACATCTTCCAGAGTCTCGCCGAGATCGGTCTGCCGCCAAGCCGCATCGCCGAGGACCGCCTCGACTCCGACCTCTTGCTCCGCAGCGGCTGGTCCTGCAGCGTTCCCCTGCCGGCGCCTCACCGTCTAAGCCATACGATCCTCCAAATCCGCGCCACCAGCCGCGCCGGCACGCGCCGCACTGCCTTCACCGGCAGCCTGGCCCAGGCGCTCCATCACGCCGCAGCGGAGAACTACCGCCACGAGTACAACCGCGTCTTCGAGCTCGAGAAGACGATCGGGGAGATGGAGCGCGACGGCTTCTGGAAGCTCCGCCAGCGTTGGTTTCAGCTCAAGAGATTCGCCGGCTTGACCGAAGAAACCGGCCGAGCGCTCTGAACCATCCGAGGAGTGGTTGGGACGCAGGGATTCGAACCCCGATTATACGGTCCAGAGCCGCATGTCCTACCGTTAGACGACGTCCCAGCAGCCGCTCACAGTACCCACACACAACAAAGCGGTCAAGGAGCGAAGCGACCTGACCAAGACCATCATCCGGTCAGGAGCGAAGCGACCTGGCCCGAACCATTCTCCGAAACGCGTTCGCAAGAGCAAGGGGGAGGGATTCGTGCCAAAGCGCCTGACGCAGTCAGGCGCGACAGCCAGAACCCTCCCTCTCCGCCAGAGCGAGCGAAGCGAGCGAATGGCGGCCAGGAGCGAAGCGATCTGGTCGGAAACCGTTCTCCGAATCGCGTTCGCAAGAGCAAGGGGGAGGGATTCGTGCCAAAGCACCTGACGAAGTCAGGTGCGACAGCCAGAATCCCTCCCTCTCCGTAAGAGCGAGCGAAGCGAGCGAAATGGCGGAGAGGGAGGGATTCGAACCCTCGGTCCGGGTTTACCCCGGACAACTGCTTAGCAGGCAGCCCTGATCGACCACTCCAGCACCTCTCCGCAGAGCGCGATTC
>JAQBHE010000663.1:0-3019 GCA_032128015.1 Holophagae bacterium | reverse complement strand
GCCGACCATGGTCACCTTCGCCAACCACACGGCCACCGCCCTGGACAATGTGCGGGTGTACGCCGAGCTGGAGGAGCGGATTCGTCAACGCACCAGCGAGCTGGCGGAAGCCAACTCCACGCTGAACCTACAGGCGGTGGAGCGCGAGCGTCTGATCGGAGAGCTGCGCGACACGCTCGCCGAGGTGACAACGTTGAGGGGCCTGCTATCCATGTGCGCCTCCTGCAAGAGAGTCCGCGACGAGGACGGCCGCTGGCACGATGTCGAGTCGTACATCGAGGAACACTCGACCGCAGAATTCAGCCACGGTGTTTGTGACGACTGCGGGAAGCGGCTCTACGGAGGACTGTGGACGGAGTGAGACGGCGGTGCGCCGGCGGAGTTGCGGGTGCAGGTTCAAGGTCTCCCACTGAACAAGAGCCCTCTACCTCGATTCTCCAGGCTCGAGCCGAGGCGAACGTCGGCCCCCTCCAGGAGGCTTGCCTTGGTCGCGCTCGCTACCTCGATCCCCGAACTCCGCTCTCCGGACCGCGGACCTCATTCGGCCTGATAGCTGTCGGCGACCCAGGTCACTTGACGGCCTTGGCGTTCGAGAAACGCCGCGGCGGCAGCGGCGCGCGTGCCGCTGCGACAGTGGACCAGCGCCGGCCGGTCTCTTGGCACTTCTTCGAGGCGGGGCAGCAGGCGGGTGTGGGCGATGTTGAGGGCGCCGTCGACGTGGGACGCGGCGAACTCCGCGGCTCCGCGGACATCGAGCACCAGGGCGCCGTTGCTGCGCTCTTGGATCGCCTTCCAGTCGACCGTCGCGGTGGTCCGGGTCGGACCCGAGTACGCCTCGAGGTCGGCTGGCGTCGCATATCCGGCGACATCGTCGAGACCGATCCGCACTAGCGCTCGCACCGTTTCGTCGACTCGTTCCGGTTCGACGATCAGGTACATCGTCTGCGTCGGCTGCACGTAGGAACCGACGATCGTCGGCAAGTCGTTGCCGAGCGGCGCGTGCAGCGAACCGGCGACGTGCCGATTCATGAACTCGACTGGCTTGCGCCGGGTGTCGAGCACCACCACCGAGTCATTCTCGGCGCGCGACACGATCTCGTCTATCGACAGTCGAGGAGGCGCCGGCAGTTGGCCGAGCACCCGCGGCCCCCTCCTTGTTCTCCTTCTTCATCCGCGCGAAGTAGAACGGCGGCTCGGGCTGGCCCTCGAGGATGGCGTCGACGAAAACCTGCTCGCCGCGCCTGACGTCGGCGAGCGCGGGGCTGAACCGCCGCTCGTAGCCGACGGTCGAGGTCGGCACCGCTCCCAGCGCCTTGCCGCAGGCGCTGCCGGCGCCGTGGCCGGGCCAGATCTGCAAGTAGTCGGGAAGGTCGAGGAAGCGCAGTAACGAAGCATGGAGCGCGCGCGCCGACGGCTCGCGGGCGCCGGCGACGCCGGCCGCGGACTCGAGGAGGTCGGGCCGACCGACGTCGCCGACAAACACGAAGTCGCCGCTCATGAGACCCATCGGCTCCTCGGCGCCGCCGCCGTGGTCGGTGACCAAGAAACTCAGGTGCTCTGGCGTGTGGCCGGGAGTGTGGAGCGCGCGGATCTCGATCTTGCCAACCGAGAAGGCATCGCCGTCGCGCAGCAACTGGATGCCCTTGTCGCCATCCTGAGCCCACAGGTACTTCCACTCCGCCGGTCCGCAGTCCGACAGGTAGAGCCGCGCTCCGTGGCGGTGCGCCAGCTCGCGACACCCGGACAGGAAATCGGCGTGGATGTGGGTCTCGGTGGCTGCCACCAGGCGCAGGCCCTCGGCGGCGGCGGCCTCGACATAGCGATCGACATCGCGCTCCGGGTCGATGACCAGCGCCTCGCCGGTGCGCTGGCAACCGATCAGGTAGGCGTTCTGGGCGAGTTTGGAATCGGTGATCTGGCGGAGCAGCATGCATGCCTCCTCGGCGGCAAGCGCTCGCGGCGGTGCAAAGCGCCGGCGACCGGTCGAATCGCGGGGCCCGTCGTACAATGGCGCCGCGATCGGACTCTTCGAGGATACGCCATGATTCGGGCTCGCAGCATCCTCACTACCCCCTTCTCGGCAACCCTCATTTCCCCCTTCATGACCCCCTCGAGCTCGTGACCGAACCGCGACGGATCCTCGTCACCAGCGCCCTGCCCTACGCCAACGGTCCGATCCACCTCGGCTACATGGTCGAGGCGATCCAGACCGACATCTGGGTGCGACTCCACAAGATGATGGGGATCGAGTGCTACTACGTGTGCGCCGAGGACACCCACGGCACCGCGACCATGCTCCGGGCCGAGGCCGAGGGCACGACTCCGGAGGTGCTGATCGATCGGTTGCGCGCGGAACACCTGCGCGACCTCCAAGGTTTTTCGATCGATTTCGACGAGTACTACACCACCCATTCCGAAGAGAACCGGATCTTGGTCGAGCGCATCTGGGAGCGGCTGACCGCCGGCGGCCACGTCACCACCCGTAGCGTCCGCCAGTTTTTTGATCCCGAGCGCGAGATCTTCCTCGCCGATCGCTTCGTCAAGGGCACCTGCCCGCGCTGCAAGACTCCTGACCAGAACGGCGACACTTGCGACGCCTGCGGCGCCACCTACACCCCGAAGGATCTGATCGATCCGCGCTCCGCGGTCTCTGGCGCAATCCCGGTCGAGCGCGAGTCCGAGCACTACTTCGTGCGCCTCGCCGACTTCGAGACAGCCCTGCGAGCCTGGGTGACTCCGGAACGCCTCCAGTCCGAGGTGGTCAACAAACTCGAGGAGTGGTTCGGCGAAGGTCTCAGGGACTGGGACGTATCTCGCGACGCTCCCTACTTCGGCTTCGAGATCCCCGGTGCGCCAGGCAAGTACTTCTATGTCTGGGTCGACGCGCCGATCGGTTACATGGCGAGCTTCGAGCGCCTGTGCCAGCGGAGCGGACTGCGCTTCGACGATTTCTGGTCCGCCGACAGCTCGGCCGAGCTCTACCACTTCATCGGCAAGGACATCCTCTACTTCCACTGCC
>JAQBHE010000662.1:0-2954 GCA_032128015.1 Holophagae bacterium | reverse complement strand
GTCTCGACGACGGCTTCGAAGCGCGCCTGCGCACCCAGGTCGAGCGCGCGACGGTCGAGCTCGGACTTGGCGAGATTGCGGCGCAGGATCTGTGGGACGAGACTCGCAACCACTTCGCGCGTCATCTACCGCGGCTCAAGCCGTTGGTCGCCGACGTGTCGTTGCGCTTGGCGACCGCGATCGCGAGCGACGAGCCGGTCTTGTTCGAAGGTGCGCAGGGCACCCTGCTCGATGTCGACCACGGCACCTACCCCTATGTCACGAGCTCGTCGGCCACCGCCGGCGGCGCCGCCACCGGCGCCGGGATTGCGCCCAGCCAGATCGGCGCGGCGCTCGGAATCCTCAAGGCCTACACCACCCGAGTGGGAGCCGGTCCGTTCCCCACCGAGCGCACCGGCCCGATCGGCGAGCGCCTGCGCAAGCGCGGCAACGAGTTCGGCACCACCACCGGTCGGCCCAGGCGCTGCGGCTGGCTCGACATGGTGCTCGCCCGCTACGCGGTGCGGATCAACGGCATCGACGCGATCGCGCTCACCAAGCTCGACGTCCTCGACGACCTCGACGAGATCAAGATCGCGGTCGCCTACCAGGTCGACGGCGAGACACTGCGCGAGCTGCCCGCGAGCCGCTCGCGTCTCGCCCGTGTCGAGCCGGTCTACGAGACTCTGCCCGGATGGCGCAAGAGCACCGTCGGCACGGTCGACTTCCAAGGCCTGCCGGAGAACGCCAGGCGCTACGTCGAGCGCATCGAGCAAGACCTCGGAGTGCCGGTGGCGGTGATCTCGACCGGCCCGCGTCGCGAAGAGACGATCGTCCGTCGCGAGCTTCTGGGCGGTGTCGTCGGCGACCGCCTGGCCCGGCTGCTGTCGGCGTAGGTTGCTTCCGAGGATTCCGGGGGCGGAGTTGGTTCTTGCGGCGGTCGGCTGCCGTTATACTGCGCCGGGCCGTTAGCTCAGTTGGTAGAGCAGCGGACTTTTAATCCGCGGGTCGGGGGTTCGATCCCCTCACGGCCCAAGGGCTCTCGACCTCGACTCGAGCCCGCTCTGCTGGCGCCGCCGCGCGCACCTGTCCCCATCGTCTAGCCAGGTCTAGGACACCAGCCTTTCAAGCTGGCGACACGGGTTCGAATCCCGTTGGGGATACCAGCGCGCAAAACGCGCTGGATCCCCATCGGGATTCGGCGGACTCGCTCGCCTCTTCGAGGCTCGCTGCGTGCGACAAATCCCGTTAGGGAGACCAGCGCCTTCGTTACCAGGCGTCGCCGCTTGTGGCTCGGCCGCGTGAGCCCGGAGAGATTTCTGTCCGGCAGCACCCCGGAGGCCGCGGTAGCTCGGGGTGCGATGGTGTCCATGGGCAAAGCCTGGCAAGCCACCACCTCCCACAACCTGACAGTGCCGTCTGGCAGCCACGCCTCAACCAGACAGTGCCGGCTGAGCTTCTTCCTTGCGCGATCGGGCGGGCCGAGCACGCAGCTCGAGATGAACCTCGACGCCTTGGCCCAAGCCTCCCAGGATACGGATCAGACGATCGATGGTGAAGCGACCGAGATCGGCGTTACGGATGCGTGAGAAGTCGCTAGCGGCAAAGCCGGTCAGCGTGTGTGCACGCCGCACGCTGAGGCCCTCATCATCGAGAAGCCCGATGATCCGCGCGGCCAGCTTCGCCTTCGCCTGGTGAACGTCCGCATCGACATCGCCGAAGTCGCGGTAGAGATTGCCGCTCCCCCGCTCGAGCTCGAGCTTCTTTGCCTCGGTCTTGGTCATCTTCCTAGCTCCTCTCTCAGGGTTCTTAGGCGCAGCCTGATCTTCTCGATCTCCCGCTTCGGGGTCTTGATGCCGGTGCTCGACTTCTTCTTGAAGGCGTGGAGCACCCAGATATCCTCGTCGAGCTCCAAAGCGTAGACCGATCGCCAAGCGTCGCCGCGGTGCTTTAGCGCGATCTCGAGGACGCCTGAGCCAAGTCCCTTCAGCGGCTTGGCGATATCGGCCTTCCGCCCGGCCGCGGCGATCTCGAGCGCGGCAAGCATCTGTAGCCTCACGCGCTCAGGGAACTTCTCGAAGTCCTTCCGGGCAGCGCGGATCCAAGAAACGGCGCGGGACTGTGCCGCTGTGCCGGGCTCATCGCGCTCCATGCACCAGTGTTGTCACATATGACAACATCTGTCAACAGGAGTGTACTCCCCTTAGGGCGTAGGGTGCGAATATTCGACCGAGGCCATGAGGAGGCGTGGTTGAGAGCGCCCACGGGGATCGACGACAGGGATTTTTGGCCAGAAGCAAGGTCCCCGTCCCGGAGAAAATGCGCAACGATGACGTCGTTCCCTCGGCCACTACTCAACGGTCGTAGTGACCGCCGATCGCCATCACGTAAATGTTGTCGTTGTCGAATCGGTAGATGAGTCCGTCACCCTGGGAGAACCGGCGCGACCAGAGCCCGCGGAGGCCGTGTTTCAAGGGTTCGGGCTTGCCGGTGCCCCGGGCTGGGTCCCCCCGGCGAATCTCCTCGAGGTGGCGGCGGAGCCTCCGGTGCAGAGAGGGCGCGCCTTCGCGCAGCTCCTCGTAGCGCTCCCAAGTATCGCCCTCAAAGACGATCGATCTCATCCAGCTCCTCGGACGACGGCCGATAGCCGGCACCGGCCTCGTGCGTTTCGAGCGAGCGGGTGATTTGCTCCATCAAGGACCGGTTCTCGAGGATGCCGAGGGTCTCTCGCTCCCGCTCCCAGTCCTCGGCGCTGAGCACGACGAAGTCGTGTCCTCCCCGGCGGGTCACACGGAGCGGCTCATGGTCCTGAACGACCCCCTGGACTGAATCCTTCAGCTTGCTTCGGAACTGGTTCACCGACATCTGGCGCATGCACCGGAATGTACCGGAAGTCCGTACACTCCGCCAAGTGATCTCCTCACCACCGCAAGGTCCCGGCCGGCCGCCGTACGGCTGCCGCCGGACCGGTCAGG
>JAQBHE010000661.1:0-2519 GCA_032128015.1 Holophagae bacterium | reverse complement strand
GCGCGATCGAGGACGACGAGCGGACCGTGCGGGTCAAGACCGGTGCCGGCGAGAATGCGACCGGCGTGCTGCTGTCCGAAGACACGTTCTCGATCCGCCTGCTCGACGAGAACGAGAACCTGCGCGCCTTCTCGAAAAGCGATCTGGTGGAGATCGACAAGCCCGGGACCTCGCTGATGCCGCCGATGGGCGGTTTTTTCCGCGGCCGCGAGCTCGACGACTTGGTGGCCTACCTCTATTCGCTGCGCAAGGAGTGACGCCGGCATGAGAACCTCCCGACTCCTTGCGTTGGTCGCTGCGAGCGCGGCCGTTGCGATCGGCACGATCGCAATCGCCGCACCTGCCGCCGTCCAAGAGAGCGGCCCAGTCAAAGGCGTGACGTTCGAGCGGTTGCTCGGTGCCGCCGACGATCCCGGGAACTGGCTGATGTACTCGGGCCAGTACAACAGCCAGCGTTTCAGCCGGCTCGACCAGGTCAACCGCTCCAATGCCAGCAAGCTGAGTCTGCGCTGGGTGCGGCAGCTGCGCACCCTAGGCGCGGTCGAGACCACGCCGCTGGTAGTCGACGAGGTGATGTACGCGACCACCCCCGACAACGTGGTCTACGCGCTCGACGCCCGCACAGGCCAGCCGTTCTGGACCTACCAGCACGACCTGCCCGACCAGCTGGCGCTGTGCTGCGGCAAGCAGAGCCGCGGTGTCGCGGTGCTCGGCGAACGCTTGTTCCTGGGCACTCTCGACTCGCGGTTGGTGGCGCTCGACGCCAAGACCGGATCGGTGCTCTGGGACACCCGGGTGGGTGCGGCCGGTTCGGGATTCTCGATCACCTCAGCGCCGCTGGTGGTCAAGGACCTGGTGCTCACCGGCGTCGGCGGCGGTGAGTACGGAATCCGCGGCTTTATCGACGCCTACGAAGTCGCCACCGGCAAGCTGCGCTGGCGCACCTACACCGTGCCCGGTCCCGGCGAGCCCGGTCACGACACCTGGGAGGGCGACTCGTGGAAGACCGGGGGCGCGCCGACTTGGATGAGCGGCTCGTACGACCCCGAGCTCGACTTGGTCTACTGGGGCACCGGCAATCCGGGTCCGGATTGGAACGGCGAGGCCCGCGAGGGCGACAACCTGTACTCCGACTCGGCGCTAGCCCTCGATCCCGACACCGGAGAGATTCGCTGGCACTTCCAGTTCACCCCCCACGATGTCCACGACTGGGACGCCTGTCAGATCCCGGTGCTGTTCGACGCCGTTATCACCGGCCGGCCGCGCAAGTTGATGGCGTGGGCGAACCGCAACGGCTTCTTTTATGTCCTCGACCGCACCAACGGCGGCTTCCTGCTCGCGAAGGCCTTCGCGACCCAGACCTGGGCCGAGGCGATCGACGAGCGCGGTCGCCCGATCCGGGTGCCCAACATGTTCCCGTCGGAGGAGGGGACGCTGGTCTCGCCGCCGGTCAGCGGCGCCGCCAACTGGTGGTCGCCGGCCTACAGCCCGCAGACCGGCTTGTTCTACGCCATGGCCTACGACGGCGCCGGCATCTTCCACCTTGCGGATGCCGACTACGTCGAGGGCGAGCTATTCGTGGGCGGCTACGGCAAGCGACCCGGCCCCGTCGACCAGTACACCAGCGCGCTACGCGCGATCGACCCGCTGACCGGCGAGCGCAAGTGGGAGTACCAGGTGCAGCCGATTTCGACCGGGGGCGTGCTCGCGACCGCCGGGACGTTGGTGTTTACCGGCAGCGTCGACGGTAACTTCTACGCGCTCGACGCCGAGAGCGGCAAGAAGCTCTGGCACCGCAGCCTCGGCGGGACCGTGCACGCGGCGCCGATTTCCTACAGCGTCGACGGCAAACAGCACATCACGATCGCCGCCGGTCAGGCCCTGTTCACCTTCGCGTTGCCGGATTGAGGGAGAACCCCTTCGGTGTCCCGGTCGCCATCTCGCGGTTCATAGCGAGGCCTCACTCGCGATCGTTGTCGGCCGCCCGGGCTCGGCCCGTCGTACAGGAGATAGGTGCCGGACTCGATGGCGTCGGCGATGGGCAGGAAGATGAGCCTCGCCATCAGGTTGACGGCGTCGCGGCCGGGTTGGGACTCAGGTTGATGTCGGGCGACAGCAGCTTCTCGATCAGGGTGCCGAGGGCGTCGGCCTTTGATAAGCGCGGGATCTGGTTGCGGAACTCGAAGTTCTCGAGGATGTCCTGGACGTTCGGCGAGAAGCCGTCGAGGTAGGCCTCGAAGTCGGCGCGGAGCTGCTGCTGGCTGGCTCGCGCTTTCAAGTCGCGGAGGGTGAAGGGAGAGGTGTTGTAGAACGCTTGGCCGGCCGCCTGGCGCAGCGCCGGGTCTTGGTTGGTGATCTGGCTGTTGTCGAGCCGGGTCTTCATGTCGAGCACGTCCTGCTTGGTGGGCTCGAGCACCGCGTCGAGCCGGCGGAGCACGGTCATCGGCAGGATCACGTCGCGGTACTTGTCGCGAACGTAGAGGTCGCGCAGGACATCGTCGGCGATGCCCCAGATGAAG
>JAQBHE010000660.1:0-3039 GCA_032128015.1 Holophagae bacterium | reverse complement strand
GTTGTTGAAGGGTCTGTACCAGGTACTCGACGTCGACCAGGCCGCCGCGGGAGTACTTGGCATGGAAGGTGCCGGCGGTGACCAGATGGCGGAGCTGCCGCTCGCGCAACGCTCGCAACGCCGCCAGATCCGGGGGCGTGTCATAGACCAGACGGTCGCGGAGCGCTACGACCTCGGCGGCGAACCGGGAGTCGCCGGCGACCGGCCGCAGCTTGACCAGTGACTGACGCTCATAGGGCCAGGCGTCACCGCCGGCCGCGTAGTACTTTTGAAACGCCGCAAGCGACACCGCGAGGGGCCCTCCCGACCCGTAGGGCCGCAGCCTCAGGTCGACCTCGAAGATCCCTTGCTTCCGGCTCTCGATGCGGCGCAGCAGACGGCTGACCAGCCGCACGAAGAGCTCGCCGGACTCCGGGCCGGCCGGGCGATCGGGCCGGTCGCCGTAGAGCAGCATGACCTCGAGGTCGGAGGCGAAGCCGAGCTCGCGACCGCCGAACTTGCCGAGGGCGCAGAGCACGAACGGCGGCGGTTCGATGGCTGGCTCCTCACCGGCATGGGATCGGGTCTCCTCCCACGCCAGGCCGAGGGCGGCCTCGAAGATCACCTCGGCAAGCTCGGTGAGCTCGCGCGAGAACTGGTCGAAGGTATGGCCGTGCCCGAGGATCTTGCGCATGTCGATGCGGAACATCTCGCGGTCCTTGAACGCGTTGAGCGCGCGGGTGCGAGTGCCGGGGAGCGCCTCGTCGAGACGCTCTTGGAGCTCGGCCTCCAGATCGGCGCGGGCCCGCGGATCGCGCAACGTCTCGACCTCCTGGAGCACCGGGAACAGGGTCGCGTGCTGCATCCGCAGGAAGTCCTGCCACAGGAAGTCACTGACGCCCAGGAGGCGCGCGAGGCCGGCGAGCACCTCCGGCTGCTCGAGGTTCGCGATCTCCGCTTCCCAGTCCGGTCGGCCTAGCAGGTCGCTCAAGAACTGGCGAAAGTGGAGCAGTGCCTGCTCCGGGTTCGGTGACCCCGGCAGCAGGTGGGTGAAGTGCTTGGTGAGTGCGACCGTGACCCGCAGCTGGTGTAGCCGGCGCGGGTCGACGAGCTTTCGCCCATGGGGGTCGGTGACGAACAGCGTGTCGCGCACCCGCCGGCCGACCGTGCGAACGTCGACGCGTTCGATGTGGACGCCGCTCAAGGTCAGGGCGTTCGACAGCTCGTAAAGAAAGCCGAGGGTGTCTTGGCCCTCGATCTCGAGCACGGTGTGCTCGATCGAGCGTTGGTTGTCGACTCGGACATCGATCGGCAGCAGCAGCTCGCTGGCGGCGGTTGCGGGGATGCCGAGAGCCACCCGCTGGGCGAGCTCGGCCTGGGCCGCCGCCCATTCGCCGGCCCGCAACCGGCCGAGCAGGCGGTCGAGGTCGCGCTCGAAGCGCTCGAATACTGTGCGTTCTTCGGGTTCGGAGCCGTCGACGGTGAAGTGGTCGATGATCAAGCGCGTGCCCGCACCCGCGGCGCCGATTGGACCGCCGGTGAACACCTGGCCGTCGACGATGTTCATGCCGAAGACGTAGAGCAGGCCGCAGATCACCGACAGGCCACCGACCGCGTCGTAGCCGACAATGTCGATGCGGTGGCGACGTCCACCCAAGGGCTCGGCGGCGACCGCGACCGAAGCGCCGGCGGCCGCGGCTGCTGAGCCGACGTTTGCGGCTGCTGCGCCGACGCTCGCGGCTGCTCCGCCGGCGTTTGCGGCTGAACCGACGCCCAGCCGCGCGGCGAGCTCGCGATGACGCGCGATCGCCGCGGCGTCAAAGGTCTCGAGGTACGACGCCGGCATCTGGGCGGGCATCGCTTCGAGCTCCGGGACGCGGGCGCCCGCTGGCGGCAGGCTCTCGAAATGGCGACGGTACACCGCGCGCACTTCGTCGCGGTGCTCGTGGTAGCGGTCGAGAAAACGCGCCACCGCATCGCCGCCCTCGAAGCCCAGCCGTCGCGCGAGCGGGGCGAGCTGTTCCGACTCGCGGGGCAGGGCGTGGACTTGCCGGTTCCAGGCGAGCTGCAAGTGATGCTCGACGGTGCGCAGGAACACGTAGCCAGGAACCAGGGTCCGGTGCTCGCGCTCGTCGATGGCGCTGACCTCGGCGAGGGCGTGGAGCGCCACCAGAGTGTTCGGGCTGCGCAGCTCGGCGACCTCCGGCTGGCCGGGAGCCGTCAGTCGCTGGAGGTACTGGGTGACGAACTCGACGTCGCGGATCGAGCCGACGCCGGCCTTCAGCTCACCCCACTCGCGGCCGCGCCGTTTGAGCTCGAGCTCCATCCGCTCTTTGAGCGCACGGATCTGTTCGCGCAGGGTCTGCGGATCGGCGGCAGCGAACACCAGCGGTCGCGCACGCTCGAGCAACTCGGCGCCGAGGCCGAGATCACCGGCGATCGTCCGCGCCTTGATCAGTGCCTGGAGCTCGGTCGGACGGGCGTGCTGCTCGAGGTAGGCGAGGTGAGAGTCGAGCGACTGCACCAAGGCGCCGTCGCGGCCCCAGGGACGCAGCCGGAGGTCGACCCGGTAGAGGAAGCCCTCGCCGGTGGCCCGAGTCAGGAGGTCGCCAAGGCGGCGAGCGAGTGCCCAATAGTCGGGCCCGTTCTCACGCGCCAGGTAGACCAGGTCGATATCCGAGCTGTAGTTGAGCTCGCCGCCACCGAGCTTGCCGAGCGCGACGACCGCGAAGCCGTCGAGGTCGGGCGGCTCGGCCAACGAGTCGTGGGCGAGCCGCAGACAATGGTCCACCAGAGCGTCGGCGAGCAGCGACAGCTGGCCCGTGACCGTCGGCAGGTCGAACAGAACCAGGAGGTCACTGGCGCCGATGCGCAGCAGCTCGGCCTGCTGGAACTCGCGTGCGAGATCGGCGGCGCGGGCGATCTCGAGACGATCGAGCCTTCGGCCTTGGTCGGGGGAGCCAGCACTGTCGGGGTAGCCAGCGGCGGCGAGCGCGCTCGCTATTTCCTCGCGGCCGCGGATGCGGGTTCGGCGATGGAGGTCGAACAGCGAGTCGGCGT
>JAQBHE010000659.1:0-4241 GCA_032128015.1 Holophagae bacterium | reverse complement strand
CAGCCAGGCCTCGTCCTCCACCCGTACTCCGAGCTCGTTCGCCTTCTCGAGCTTCCTGCCGGCAGCTTCGCCGGCGACCACGATGTCGGTCTTTGCCGACACCGATCCGCTGACCCGCGCGCCGCGGCGCTCGAGAAGCTCCTGCGCTTCGCGGCGGGTCATCTGCTCGAGGGTGCCGGTGAGCACGACGGTGAGACCCTCGAGCAGCTGCGCTCCGGTCTCCTCGACCTGGTCGGCAACCATCGACACGCCCTGCGACGCCAGTTTCTCGAGGCGCTCTCGGTTCGCGGGATCGTCGAAGAACGCGCGCACGCTCGCCGCCACCTTGGGGCCGACCTCGTCGACCTCGACCAGTTCCTCTGAGGTGGCGACGGCCAGAGCCTCCAGACTGCGAAACCGCCGGGCCAGGATCCCGGCGACTCGTTCGCCGACGAAGCGAATCCCGAGCGCAAAGAGCAGCGGCGCGAGCCCACGCTGCCGGCTCGCGGCGATCTCAAAGACCAGGTTCTCGGCCGATCGCTCGCCCCAGCGCTCGAGGTCCACCAGGTCCGCGGCTCGCAGCTCGTAGAGCGAGGTGTAGTCGCGGAGCAGGCCCTGGGCGAGCAGCTGATCGATCAGCTTGTCTCCCAGTCCCTCGATGTTCATGGCGTTGCGCGAGACGAAGTGGCGAATCGACTCGCGGACGATGGCCGGGCAGCCCGGGTTGGTGCACCGCCAGGCGACCTCGCCCTCGAGCCGGCTCACTCCCTGGCCGCACTCCGGACACGCGAGCGGCCGCTCGAAGGGCCGTGAATCGCTCGGCCGCCCGGCGAGCACCACCTCGACCACCTTGGGGATGATGTCGCCGCCCTTCTCGATCACCACCAGATCGCCGACCCGCACGTCCTTGCGCTCGAGATCGTCGTAGTTGTGGAGGGTCGCGCGCTGCACCGTCGTCCCAGCGACGAATACCGGTTCGAGCTCGGCAACCGGGGTGAGCGCGCCAGTGCGACCGACGCCGGCCGAGATCGCCACCACCCGAGTCGTCGCCTGCTCGGCCTCGAACTTGAACGCCACCGCCCATCGCGGCGCCTTCGACGTCGCCCCGAACAACCGCCGCTGCTCCAGCCGGTCGACCTTGACCACCACCCCGTCGGTGTCGAAGTCGAGCTCATGACGCCGTGCTTGCCAGTGGGCGATGAAGTCGCGGACCTCGTCGAGGCCTCGGCAACGCCGCCACGAATCGTGGACCGGTAGGCCGAACGCCGCCAGCCGCTCGAGATTCTCGGCATGCGTCGCCTCGAGAGGACTCACCGTGTCGTAGATCGTGATCGCGAGCCGGCGCTCGGCGACCTGGCGGCTGTCGAGCAGCCGGACGGTGCCGGCAGTGGTGTTGCGCGGGTTCTGGTAGAGCGGCTCGCCGGCGCGCTCGCGTCCACGGTTGAGCTCACGGAACGCCGAGCGCGGCATGAAGATCTCGCCGCGCACCAACAGCCGCGCCGGTGGCGAACCGTCGAGCGCGAGCGGCAGCGAGCGGATCGTGCGCACGTTCTCGGTCACCACATCGCCGAGCCGGCCGTTGCCGCGAGTCGCGGCGAGCTCGAGCACTCCGTCTTGGTAGAGGATCGAGATCGAGACCCCGTCGACCTTGAGCTCGCTGACGTAGTCGATCGCGTCGTCGATCGGATTGGCAACCGCATCGGCAGTCGCCTTGCTGGGCGCAGCGTCGCGGCCCGCGACATCGCGCATCCGGACGAGCCGCCCCGCCCACCCGACGAGCTCGACATCGCTGTAGGTGTTATCGAGCGACATCATCGGCGGGTCATGGGCGACCTGCTCGAAGCCCTCGATCGGCTCGCCGCCCACGCGCAAGGTGGGGCTATCGGCGGTGCGCAGCTCGGGGTGTGCTATCTCGAGCTCCCGGAGCTGGCGCATCAGGGCGTCGAAATCGCGGTCGCTGATCTCCGGCTTGCCGACCTGGTAGTACAGGCGCTCGTGACGGCGAATCTCGTCGCGCAGCTGGCGCGCGCGCGCGGCAGTCTTCTTGGTCGGCTTCTTGGTCGGACCCTTCTCCGTCACCGCACCGCTCCACCGGCGCCGACCGGGCAAGGCCGCGATCGCCGGAAACCGAAACCGGGGATTGTACCAGCGCTGCGCCGGTGAACGAGGTAGCGTTGCCGCGCTCCTATGACCGCTCCCAACCAGCCGCCCCCCGACGGCGTCCCCTTCGGCGAAGCCCTGCGGGTGTGGCTGCGCGTTGCCGCGCTTTCGTTCGGCGGGCCTGCTGGCCAGATCGCGGTGATGCAGCGAATCCTGGTCGACGAGAAGCGCTGGATCACCCAGCGCCGGTTCCTGCACGCGCTCAACTACTGCATGCTGCTGCCCGGCCCGGAGGCCCAGCAGCTCGCCACCTACATCGGCTGGCTGCTCCACCGCACCCTCGGCGGCCTGGTCGCAGGCACCCTGTTCGTGCTGCCGGGCTTCGTCGCGATCCTTGCACTCAGCGTGCTGTACGCGGGCTTCGGCGAGCTGGCGATCGTCGGCGCGCTGTTCTATGGGCTCAAGGCGGCGGTACTCGCGATCGTGGTCCAGGCGCTGCTGCGGATCGGCCGTCGGGCCCTCGACGGCAGGACCAAGGTCGCGATCGCGGCGGCGGCGTTCGTCGCGATCTTCTTCCTCGACGTACCCTTTCCGTGGATCATCGTCGGCGCCGCGGTGATCGGGTTCGCCCGCAGCCGCCTGAGGGCCCACGGCGGCGTCGGTTCGGCCGAGACCGAAGACGCCGACGATTCTGAGCAAGCGACCCGTCGCCCGCCGAGCTGGCGGCGATCGCTGCGGGTGGTCGTGGTGTGGCTGGCAGTGTGGTGGACGCCGGTTGCCGTGTTGTGGCTCGCCCTCGGCGACCAGCACGTGTTCGTGCGTGAAGGACTGTTCTTCAGTCAGGCCGCGGTGGTCACCTTCGGCGGCGCCTATTCGGTGCTCGCCTACATCGCCCAACGCGCCGTCCTAGACTTCGGCTGGCTCTCGCCCGGTGAGATGCTCGACGGCCTCGGCATGGCCGAGACCACCCCCGGGCCGCTGATCCAGGTGGTCCAGTTCGTCGGCTTCCTCGGCGCCTACCGGAATCCTGGATCGCTGTCGCCGATGACCGCCGGGATCCTCGGCTCGATCGTCACCACCTGGGTCACCTTTGTCCCGTGCTTCTTGTGGATCTTTCTCGGTGCGCCGTACATCGAATGGCTGCGCGGGCGTCGCGCGCTCTCCGAAGCACTGTCGGCGATCACCGCGGCGGTGGTCGGGGTGATCCTCAATCTCGCGGTGTGGTTCGCCCTCCACACCCTGTTCGCGGAGGTCAACGAGGTGCGCGGAGCGATCGGCCGGCTGTGGCTGCCGAGCTGGGACAGCCTCGACCTCGGATCGCTGCTCATCACCGCGGGGTCGTTCTTGTTGCTGTTCCGTTTCCGCTTCGGAATGCTCGCAACCCTCGCGAGCGCGGTCGCCGCAGGTGTGCTGTGGACCCTGGTCGCCGGACTCGTTTGATCGGGACCTTGGCCGGCGCGACCAACGACCGACGGCTGCTGCTCGCGGCGACCTTCCTGCGCGCGGTCGGCACTTCGCTGGTCGGGGTACTGCTCGGCATCCACCTCGCGGGGATCGGCTGGGGCGCCGCCGAGATCGGCTGGATCTCGGGCGCGGGTCTCGGCGGCGCCACCCTGGCGGCGCTCGCGACCACTCTGTTCGCCGACCGCTTCGGCCGCCGCCGCTCGCTGGTCGCTCTGTCCCTGCTGAGCGCTCTGGGCGCCGCGATGGTGGTCGTCGCGTCGACCCCGTGGGTGGTCGGAGTCGCTGCGTTCGTCGGCATGGTCAACGCGATGGGACGCGACCGCGGCGGTCCGTCGATCCTCGAGCAAGCAGCGCTGCCGGCGACCGTGGCGGACCGCGAGCGCACCCGGGCCTTCGCCTGGTACAGCGCTCTCCAAGACTCCGGGCACGCCCTCGGCAGCCTGGCCGCCGGGGCTCCGACCTTGCTCCAAGCGACCGCCGGCTGGTCGCCGATCGCGGCGAATCGTGCCGGCCTCGCCATCCTCCCTGCGTTGCTCCTGGTGACCGCGGCGCTGTACTCCGCATTGTCGCCGGCCGTCGATGGCGGTGCTGCCGCAACACCGGGATTGAAAGTGTCGCCGACAACCCGGCGGACACTGTGGCGGCTGTCGAGCCTGTTCGCGCTCGACGGCCTGGGCGGCGGCTTACTCCTGACCACC
>JAQBHE010000658.1:0-3567 GCA_032128015.1 Holophagae bacterium | reverse complement strand
ACCACCACCCGGTCCGAAGTTGTCCGTCCGGCGCCGTCGGTGGCGCGCGCGGCCAGCACGTTGGGGCCCTCGGCCAGCGGCAGCCCGGCAGCGACGAAGGAGTCGTCCGGCGTGCCGGTGATCACGGACGCCGCTCGGCCGTTGACCGTCACTCGGCCGGCCGGCGCTCTCACACCTCGCGACGAGCCAGCGACTTGGGTGCTCGGTCCGACCACCAGCGCGCCGCTTGGCGGTGACGTGATCTCGACCGTCGGGCCGACCGCGGGGTCGATCCGGATCAACGTCACCGGCTCGCTGGTGGCAGCGCCGCTCGCGTCGAAACACACGACCTGCAGCTCGTTCGCGCCGAGCGCAGGCAGCGGCATGTCGCCCGCGAGGAAGGTGCCGTCGGCGAGCGCTGCGACCAGCTCCCGGAATCCGTTGGTGCCGGGCACCGGAACCCGTACCGTGACTCCGCTTGCCGACGCCACTCTCCCGCGCAGGCTCACCCGGTCGCCGAGCACCGAGCTGCCCGAAGGCGGGTCGAGGTCGGACACTCGACAGCCGCCGAGGTCGAGGATGAAGCTGCGCTCGAGCCGTGCCTGGTTACCCGCGGCATCGCTTGCGACCACGCTTACCAGGTAGCCGCCGTCGCGGTCGATGGCGATCTCGCTTGCTGCTCCAGCAAACGGCTGCAACTCGCCATTCAGCCGAATCGAGCCTGCGCCGAGCTGGCCGCTGGAGTCGACCACCGCGACCTCGAGGGTGATCGCGGCTCCAAACGACGCGCCCTCGATCAGCGGTTGGCCGCCGACCCGGAGCTCGATGGCCGGGGGTGTGAAGTCGGCAACCACAGCAACGCTGGCTGAGCCGGCGCGCTGCTGCTGATCGACCACCGTGACCACCACCGTGTTCGCACCCGCGAGCAGCGGCACGTCGAGTGCACGGAACCCGCCATCGGCACCGATCGTTGCCAACAGCGGCGGCGCTGAGTTGGCGCCAATCGCCACCTTGCCATCGATGCTGCGGCTCGGGCCGCCGACTACCACACCCACGACATCGATCGCCGAGCGGTTGGTGGCCTTGCCGTCGAGCGGCTCGAGGATCAGGACCTGCGGGCCGCCGTCGTCGACCCGCACCGACACTCGGTCGGTGTCCGAGCGCCCGGCGCGATCGCGCGCAATTGCAGTGATCTCATTGCCACCTTCGGCGAGGTCGAGACCGGCGAGAGCGAACGATCCCCCGCTGACCGTCGCCGCAAGGCCGTTCACTTGCACCGTCGGCTCGCGCCCGCTGACCGTACCCTCGACATGGACCACGGTCGCAGCGAGGATCGCGCCATCGCTCGGCGAGGTGATGGTCACGGTCGGCGCCGGCTCGAGGTCGACTTCGAACGTCACCGTGGCGCTGGCGCTGCGCGCGAGGGCGTCGGTGGCAGTGGCCGCGAGGGTGTAGCTACCGGTCACCGCGATCGCGGTTCCGGAGACGAACGGCGCGCCGTCGAGAGTCACCACGACCGTGAGTCGCGGATCGTTGGTGGTCACGGTCGGGGTCATCGCCCGGGTGAACACCGTGCCGCCGATGATCGGCTGGCCGCCTTCTCGGATCTCGACCGTCGGTGCCACGCTACGCACCGAGAAGCGGACGCTGGAAGTTGCGCGGTTGCCGGCGCGGTCGGTGAGCTCGACGCTCACCGTGTTGGCGCCGTCTCGCCACGCCACCGGCTCGATCGCGAAATTCGCGCGGTTGCCGACGGAGACCACCGCCGGAGCGCCGTTGATCGTCGCGGAGGCGAGCTCGGAGTCCGACGTTCCCGCAAACCGACTCGGTGCCGCGGTCAACACCGCGCCCTCCGCGGGCTCGCTCGACAGCAGCACCGGTGGCGTCCGATCGATTCGGAACGACGCGTGCCGGGCCACTCGATTCGCAGCGCAATCGGTGACCGTGGCCACCAACAGGTAGTCGCCCTCGGCGGTGATCGCCGAGCCCGCGAGGTACGGCGAACCGTCGAGGACGAGCGCTGCGATCGGCGGCGCGCCGGTCGGACCGTCGAGCACGCGGGCGCGCGCCGACACCGGGCGACCGAACAGGAACGGCTCGACGCCCGCTGGCGGCGTCTCCCCCGCTGCCGAGCCCGGGAACGTGCCGCCGCTGTCGAGCAGCAGTTCGAGCTGAGGCGGACCGGCGTCGACCCGGAAGACGCGCGACGCTCGCGACGATCGACCCGCGGCGTTGGTCGCAGTGGCGGTGGCGGTGGCGACTCCGTCCGCGGCCCCGAGCTCGACTCCCGCAACGCTCCACTCGAGACCGCTCGCCGCTACCGTCGCCGAGTAGGTGCGCGCGACGCCGTCACTGGTGGCGACCGCGAGCTCGACGGTGACCGGCAGCGAGACGATGCCGAAGGCATGGGCGAGCCGGCCGGCGAGGGTGACCGCCTGGCCACCGGCAAGGCAGGCATCGCCGGCGACCGTGGGCGCGGTGATCGTCACTTGCGGCGGCTCGGGGACGAAGGTCACCCGCACCACGATCCGAGTCGAATTGCCGGCGGCGTCGGTCGCGATCAGCTCGAGGTCGTTGCCGCCGACCACCAGGGTCACCGGCGCGCTGAAGGCGCCGTCACTCGCGACCGCGATCTCGATTCCTTGCAGGGTCAAGGTGTCGAGATGGGGATCGAGCGCCAGCCCGACGACAGTCAACTGCTGCAGCACCGAGATCTCGCCATCGAGCGGCGCGCTGACCGTGATCGCGGGAGCCTCGGTGTCGCGCACGAACAGCACCGGATCCGAAGTCGCCTGGTTGCCGAAGGTGTCGACCGCGATCGCGCTCAGCTGGTTGCTGCCCTCGACCAGCGGCACCCCGGTCACGGTGAACGAGTTCCCATCGATGCCACCGACGCCATCGACGACCGCCGGCAGGCCGGAGACAGTCACGGTGTCGAGGTGCAGGTCACTGACCCGACCAGTCACCGTCACCGTCGGCGTCATCCCAACCGGCTCCGACGGCGCGTCGATCGCAACCACCGGCGCCACGGTGTCGACATGGACGGTGACTGGCGCCGACGCCCCGAGGTTGCCGGCGCGGTCGCTGGCCCGCGCGATCAGCTCGGACTCGCCCTCGGCCAACGCCACGCCGCTCGCTTCGAACACGCCACCCGAAACGTCCGCCACCACCCCGCTCACCGTGACTTCGTCGAGGTGCGGGTCGTTGACCGTTCCGCGAACGGTCACGGTCGAGCTCGCGAGCTGGGCGCCGGTCGCGGGCTCGGTGATCGCGATCTCTGGCGCCAGGGAATCGCGCACCGCGGAGACGGCCGCGCTGTCGGCGCGGTGGCCCAGCCGATCGATCGCGGTAGCGACCAAGGAGCTGACGCCCTCGGCGAGTGGCACCGACTCGGCCACGAAGGCGCCGCCGGTGATCTGGGCGAGCACCCCGTTGACCGTCACCGTCTCGAGATGCGGATCCAACGCCATGCCGGTCATCCGCAGCGTCGCCGCGGTGGTCAACTCGGGCACCGAATCGGAATCGATCGCGACCTCGGGCGCTCGGGTGTCGAGCACCACCACCACCGACGGCGAGGTGGCGCGGTTG
>JAQBHE010000657.1:0-9140 GCA_032128015.1 Holophagae bacterium | reverse complement strand
GCTGTTCCTGCTACGGAGCACCGCTCGCTTCATGCTCGGCGAGCGCGAGGGTGGCATCGCCGATCTCGACAAGGCGCTGCGGTTGGATCCCTCACTGCGCCAGGGCTGGCTCAATCGCGGCGCCCTCGATCTCTCCGAGCGCCGCTATGGCGACGCCTCGAGCGCATTCGAGAAGGCCCGCGAGCTCGATCCCCAGGCCGTCGACAACGACCTCAACCTCGGCGTGCCGCTGGTCTTGCTCGGGCGAATCGATGAGGCCCGGCAGCGGTTCGCCCGCTACATCGAGCGTAGCGAACGACCCGCCGAGGCCCATTTGCTGGTCGCCAAGAACTTCGCCCTCGGCTCCCAGCTCGCGCTCGCCCTCACCCACCTCGAACAAGCGATCGGGATCGACGAACGGCAACGTCTGATTGCGAAGTCCGACCCCGCCTTCGGCGAGCTGGCTCGAGACCCTCGCTTCCAACGGCTGCTCCACACCGACAACTGGGTACCACCTCTGGGCGCGTGGACCGAGGAGCGGACCTTCGATGCCACCTACGACGCCGGTCGGGGACCGCTCCTGGGGGCGGTGATCGACGCTCTCGCCCGGCTCGGCATCGCCTACGATTCTCGAATCGACGTCGCCCCGGAATGGGCCGTGGTCTGGTCGAAGGCCCGGATCAAGGTCAGCGCTCTGCCGGACGGTCGCGGCACGGTCACGCTGCAAGCGGCTCGCGAAGCGCTCAGCCGCACCGAATGGCAAGACCTCGTCGACCGGCTGCTGGCCCAGATCGACTACCAGCTGACTCCCAGGATCCCCCGCTGACCGCCAGAATGACTCGTGGGCGCGCAGCCGGGTGCGATCTCCGGGCCATGGGACCGGAGATCGTGCTACCGAGCACACTCGCTCGTCAAGGAGGCGGTTCGCGGAACCGACTGCGGCGGCGCTTCATCTCCGAGTCGCTCGCCGAGCCTTTCGAGAACAAGCGGGTGAAGTCGCCGACCTTGACGAACCGATAAAGCCGTTGCGGCTCCTTGCCGTCGAGCCCCGGAGGCGCGTCCTTGTCGTAGCGCCAGGCCTCGACCACTGGGTCGTCGATGTCTCGGAACTCCTCGAAGCTGATTTCGGTCGGCGCCCCGTAGAGCACATGGAGGGTGCCGCGATCGGTCCGGCGCCCGGAGTAGGCGGCCTCGGTAAACAGGCGATCGGCGTCGGCGGCCCGAGACTCGAAGAGTGGCCGGCTCGATCGGCGCTCGACGCTCGACCAGAATCGCTCGATGAACTCGGCGGCGGCCGCGTCGGAGTCGAAGCCCAGATACTCACTGCGTTCCGCCTCGTTGGCGATCCGGCCCACGGCGCCGACCAACCAGGCGGCGTAGCGCGGCCCGAGCAACGGGTTGGTCCACTCGAGCGCCTCGTCCGAGGCCTGGGCGCTGGCGAGGGCGGCGACGACGCCGAGGAGCAGAGCTCCGACAGCGACACGGTTCGCACAGTTGGCGGCGTGCACTAGCATTCCGACTCCCGTTCAGGTCTTGAGCAGCAGGTCGAGAAATTCCTGGCGAATCGGCCGGTCGTGGAAGATGCCTCGAATCGACGAGGTCACCGTCGCCGCCCCGGGCTTCTTGACGCCGCGCATCTCGACGCACAAATGGCGGGCATGGATGACCACCATCACTCCTTGCGGGCCGAGCTCTTGATCGAGGAAGTCGGCGACCTGTTCGGTGAGCCGCTCTTGGAGCTGCGGCCTCTTGGCGTAGAACTCGAGGACCCGCGGCAGCTTGGACAGGCCGATGATCCGGTCGCCGGGCACGTAGCCGATGTGAGCGTGGCCGTAGAACGGAACCAGATGATGGGAGCACATCGAATAGAACGGGATGTCCCGCTCCATCACCATCGAGTGGTAGCCCTCATCGTTCGGAAAGGTCGTGATCTTGGGACGCGAGCCCTCCTCGAGGCCGTGAAACATCTCGAGGTACATCAGGGCCACCCGGCGGTCGGTATTGCGCAGGTTCGCCTCGTCGAGGTCGAGGCCGAGCTCTTCGAGCAGGGCGCGAACCTTGACGGTGATGCGCGCGACACGCTGGCTCTTGGTGAGTCGGCTGGCGGTCGAGGCGACTCGCTTCTGTGGGCTCATGGTCACTCACTAGCGGGATCGTGGTTTCGCCACTCCCCAGCGAAGTGGCAGTGATGGAACGCTGTCATACCACGATCCCGCTAGCCGCGCACCCCGCCCAAGCGGCCGCAGACGTCCGCGGGCTCCTAGATTCACTAGGCCACGAAACTTGACTCTTTCGTGAGGACGCCTACGGGCCTAGTGAATCTAGAGGCCGTCGTGCGACCGTCATCGGGTGCCGGAAGTCGCGATGGTACCAGGCCCGAGACGGGCAGCTGCCACCGGCCACACGGCGCGCTCAAGTCAACGACGCCCGGTAACAGCAGCCCTGGCCAGCGGTCTCTTCCACCCGCACCGCGAGCTCGGTCAGCTGCGATCGGGGCAAGTCGACGCGCCGCGAATCGCCGATATCGACTCCGGCCGCGAGGTCCTGCCACAGCAGGCGTGTCAGCTCCTCGACCGTGACATTGGCGATCGGCAAGAGCACCACTTCGGCGGCCGGCAGTCGATAGCGGCGCCCGGCGTAGCGCACCTCGAGCGCTTCGCCGTCGCGCTCGACTTCCAAGTGCGGACAGCGGCTCGCCACCAAGGTCCGGCTGTCCAGTAGCCGGCACCAGGTCCGGATCGCGAGCTTGATGTCCGCGACATCGACCAACAGGCCGAGTGGGTCGAGTGCGTTGCCGGTCAGCTCGACCTCGACCTGGTAGTTGTGGCCGTGCAGCGACTCGGCGGCGTCGGGTCCGAAGATGGTGAAATGGGCGGCCGAGAACTTGAAGTCCTGCTTGGCGAGCCTCAGGGTAAAGCCGGACGCCATGGGGCGTCGAGGATACCAGCACGTTCAGCGGACGCTGAGCTGGACCACCGCTTCGAGGTGCGCGGTCTGGGGAAACAGATCGAGAAAAGCGAGCGCGTCAAGGCGGTAGATCGGAAGCAGCGCCCGCAGATCGCGAGCGAGGGTCGCGGGCTGGCACGAGACGTAGGTGAGCGCCGGCGGACGCAGCTGGAGCAGGCCCGTGCGAACCGCGCTCGACAGCCCGAAGCGCGGCGGATCGACGACCACCCGGTCGACTTCACCCGCCGGTCGTTCGAGCGCTTTCTCGGCCGAGCCATGGACCGCCTCGACATTCTGCGCGCGGTTGTCCCGCGCGTTCGAGCGCAAGTAGCGAACGGCGATCCGATCGCTTTCGACCGCCTCAACCCGGCGGTAGCGGCGCGCCAGGGGCAAGCTGAACAGCCCGACCCCGGCGTAGAGGTCGAGCGCGGATGCGCCGGTCCCCGACCCGACCGCGACCTCCACCAACTCGGCGAGGAGGCTCGGGTGGCCTTGAAAGAAGCAACGGGCGTCGTAGGAATACTGAAAGTCGCCGAGGGCGAGGCGAATCGGCCCCGTTGGCAGCCCCTCGACCGCCGGAGCGCAAGCGATCTCGCCGCCTGCCCAGGACAGGTCCAGCCGGCGTGGTGGCGCCACGGCGCGCCGCAGGGTCACCAGGGCCGGGCCGAGAAAGGACTCGAGGTCGGCGTGGAGGACCGGACAGCGGTCGATCGCGACCAGGCTCCGGCTGCCGCGCTCGAAGTACCCGAAGCGTAGCGAATCGCCTTCTCCCTCGACCTGGAGCTGGGTTCGCGTTCGGTAGCTCCACGCCGGTCCGAAGCAGGTGCGTGGATCTGGCGGGTCGAAGCCGCCGAGCCGTCTCAGAGTCTCGAGCGCGGCCTCGACTTTGAGCGTGGCCTGGCGGTCGTCATCGAGGTGCTGGAGGTCGCAGCCGCCGCAGCGGGCAAAGTAGATGCATGGCGGTGTCCGCCGGCCCGGACCGGCCTCCAACAGCTCGACGATCTCGGCGCGGACAAAGTCGGGTCTGCGCGCGGTGATCCGCACTCGCGCCCGGTCCCCTGGGGCGGCGCGGCTGACGAAGATCGGGATCCCCATGTAGCGCGCCAGCCCATCGCCGCCCTCGATGAGCTTCTCGACCTGTACCTCGACCTCCTCGACGCTGGCGAGCAGCTCGGCCCGGTGCCGCGGGTCGCGAGATCCGCCGTCTCTGTCCCGCAGCCTAGACCCCTCGCGCTCGCAA
The DNA here is from genome assembly GCA_032128015.1 of Holophagae bacterium. Taxonomy (GTDB): domain Bacteria; phylum Acidobacteriota; class Thermoanaerobaculia; order Multivoradales; family Multivoraceae; genus JAQBHE01. Next base: position 4,975 of record JAQBHE010000657.1, on the reverse strand, counting down.
CGCGACGCTAGAAGTCTTGAACCCCAGAACTTGATTTCGCAGGTCAAGTTCTCGATGGCGGGGTTCGAGACTCTCAACGGGCTCCCAGGAGCCCGTCTCGCTGGGGAGGGCGAACGCCCGGAGCCCGCTAGAACCCTTGAGCGGCCAAACTTGACTTTCTGAGTCAAGTTTTGGACGGTCAAGTGACCGTCGGGGGCTGAGGCCCGGCTGGGCCGGAGGCCCGCTAGATCTCACGGTACAGCCAGCGTCGGATCGGGGTGAGGCGCTCCTGCACGTCCTGCCAATCGGGGTCCATTCGCCATAGCGTGCCGGCGATCGACGACAGCAGGGAGTTCCCGTCTTGGGGGGTGAAGCAGAAACCGTAGACATCGCGCTCGCCTCGGACCATCAGCGTCGGCACCGACACCACGGTTTGCGACAGGATTCTGCCGTAGTAACCGTGGTCGCGGCCGAAGCTGAAGATCAAGTTGGCGTCGACTTTCTCGGTGAGCGCCACCCGTGGATTGGCGGCTAGGCGCTCGATGACCTGGTCGTGGGTGATCGGCTGCTCGGTCTCGAGATGGAACCAGATCGAGTGCATATACTGGGAGTTCACCTTGAGCGCGCTCGAGAACAAGTTGAGGCGTTTGCCGAGGGTCTCGAAGACGCTGTGGGCGTCACGCGCGTGGTGGGTGCCGAAGACCGGATCCTCGTGCTTGCCGACCCGCGGCGAGGGAATGAACTTGTCGGACTGGCTGAGGTCGTTGGCGCGACGGATGCAAACGAAGTCCGCCCGCGCGAGGTTGTAGCTGCCGTCGTCGCGCACGCACACCGTCTTCAGCAGGGTGGTGATGTTGTGGGTGTTGCACGAGACGATCTGGATGAAGCGGTCGGCCTCGGCGTCGAGCACGTCGTCGTTGATCCCGCGGGCGTAGGGCTTGCCGAACCCAAACTCGCTGCCCTGCGCCAGGAACCCGCGCGGCCCGTCGAGATGGTTGTAGATACTCTCCTTGTGCTGGTTGCCCGCCGGCGTGCAATCAACGACCACGGTGGCCCGTTCGAGGGCTTCGCGGGTCTCGAAGCTGACCTTGTGGCCGAGCTTCTCGAAGTCGGCGAGCCGGTCGTCATCGACCGCGAGCCGCGCCCCGCGCGACATCAGGTGCTCGAGCTTGGCGCGGTCGGAGCGCAGCGGCGTCCGTTTGTGGAAGGTGACTTCGTCGATCCCCATCTTGGAGGCGAAGTCGGTGAACAGACCGATCAGCGGCTCGCCAATGGTACCGGTCCCGACGATATGCACGGTGCGACTCATCCTGATCCTCGCGATGTCGGGTTCTGGGCGGTCGGCTTCTGGGTGGGTTTCGGGAGGTCGGGCGCTGGAGCGGCTTGGGACCGGACTACGTCGCAGACCGCCTCGCGGTGTCACGACCTCGACTCGCCTCGCGCCTCCGTGTTGCCGGCCACTGCTGCCGGCCACTGCTGCCGGCCACTGTCGCCGACGCTTCCGTCGCCGGCGGCTGAGCTACCGGCGCCTCCTGGATCCCCGGAAGCCCGTGCAGGCTAGCACAGCGCCGGTCAGCGGGTGGCCCGCGCGCAGAGGCCGATCACTGTTCTTTCGAGGCTTCCGGATCGCCCTCGGCGCCGTGCCGTCCGCCACCCCGCCACTTCGGGTCGCGGCGGGCGAAAGCGTCCAGCTCCTTCGGGATCTCGAGAAAGGTGCGGGTCGCTGCCGGGTCGCAGGTCTCGTTCTCGCACTCGTAGGTGTAGACGTTCCAATCTTCGTCGCGCGCGAACGCGCTCAAAGTCTGGTACGCGTTGCAGACGCCGCAGCGGATCGACAGATTGCGGACGTTGATCATCTGCGGAGCCGCACCGGTCGCCGCGCCCATCAACCGTCCTCGGCAGGGTCGCCGACGCTGGCGCCCAGCTCGTCGTTGATGAGACGGAGCAAGGTCGGCTTGTCGGCCACCCCGGCCTGTTGGAACACCAGCTCCCCGTCACGGCCGTAGATCGCGACGGTCGGCAATCCGAACACTCCGATGTTGTTGGCCACTTCACCGTCCGCGTCGAGGAGCACTGGATAGGGAAACGGCTCGCGGCCGACGAACTCGCGAACCAATTGCTCGTCCTCGGCGACGTTGACCGCTAGGAAGCGCACCGGCGCCGCGTCGAGCTCGGCGACGAGCATGGCCAGAATCTTGGTCTGCACCTTGCACGGGCCGCACCAGGTCGCCCAGAAGTCGACCACCACGACCTGATCCGGATAGGACGAGGGGCCCAGAACGCCGCCGTCGAGCGACTGTAGGCGGAAGTCGGAGGCGATGGTCGTGGCGGCCGCGTCGATCTTGACGCGACTTCGCGCCACCCACCAGCCGAGTGCACCGGAGGCGCTGGCCAGAGCCACGATCGCCAGGCCGATGGCAACGGTTCCAATCGGCGATCTGACGTTGGCCATGGGCACAAGGATAGTCCATGCCCGCTCCGGGTGGTGGCTCCCTGAGCCACTACCCCTCGCCGATGCGCACGCCCTGTGGACAGACAGAGACTCGTTCCAGCGGGATCGTGGTCAAGACTTCTAGCGGGCCTCCGGCCCAGCCGGCCTCAGCCCCCGACGGTCACTTGACCGTCCAAAACTTGACTCAGGAAGTCAAGTTCGGCCGCTCAAGGGTTCTTGCGGGCCTCCGGCCCAGCCGGGCCTCAGCCCCCGACGGTCACTTGACCGTCCAAAACTTGACTCAGGAAGTCAAGTTCGGCCGCTCAAGGGTTCTGGAGACCGAGCCGGAGAGAAGGAGGGGTGCGGAGCGCACCCGGCGGGGGCCCGAGGGCCCCCGCGGAGCGGAGCAGGAAGCGCCTGCTCGTTACTTCCTCTTGGTGGCCTTCTTCTTGGTGGCCTTCTTCTTGGTGGCCTTCTTGGCGACCGGCTTCTTAGCAGCTGGCTTCTTAGCAGCCGGCTTCTTGGTCGCCTTCTTGGTCGCCTTCTTGGTGGCCTTCTTCTTCGTTGCCATCTTGTTCTCCGCGCCCCAGTGGGGCATCCGGACCGTTCAGGCCCGGTCCTGTGGAGGACATGAGTCCTCCGGTAGTTCGGGGCTCATCGCCCCGGCTGTGGACGACCGCGCCGGAAGTATTCGCGGCGAGGATCGCCCTCGTCACTCTGGTTCTTTTTGGGGTTCTTGGGCTTCCTCTGGGTTCTCTTCTTGGGATGGATCACGGGTTGAGGGGGCTTTGATCAGCAAACCGGCTGCCAGTCGCGACTGCTCGACGAACCCATGCCGTCAGCTGCAGCCGCTGGTCGAGCCGCACTCGAGACACTTGTAGCAACTGCCGTTGCGCACCATGATCGAGCCGCAGTCCTGGCAGCTCGGCGAATCCTGCTGGAGCATGAACGTGACCGGAACTTGGTGGGGACTGGAATCCTGGGCCACCGACTCCGAATCTTCGCGGGCGATCACTCCGGCGGCCCGCCGAGCCTCCGGCGACAGAAACCGCGAGGCGAGCCATCGGAACAAGTAGTCGGTGATCGACTTCGCGATCGGCACCTCGGGGTTCTTGGTGAAGCCCGCGGGCTCGAAACGGGTGTGGCTGAACTTGTCGACCAAAGTCTGCAGCGGCACTCCGTATTGGAGTGCGATCGAGATCGCGGTCGCGAACGCGTCCATCAGACCCGAGATCGTCGACCCCTCCTTGGCCATGACCAGGAAGATCTCGCCGGGCTGACCGTCCTCGTACATGCCGACGGTGATGTACCCCTCGTGACCGTTGATCGAGAACTTGTGGGTGAGCGCCTGGCGCTCGTCGGGCAACCGTCGACGTTGCATCTCGCGCGAGCCGATCGGCGCGGTCGCGGTCGCTGCCCCGGCCACTGCCTTTGTTGCTACAGCGTTTGTTGCTACAGCGTTTGTTGTTACAGCGTTTGTTGTTACAGCGTTTGTTGTTACAGCGTTTGTTGTTCCTGCCTTTGTGGATACCGCCCGGGTCGACAGCGGCTGACTGCGCTTGCAACCGTCGCGATAGATCGCGACCGCCTTGAGCCCGAGCCGCCAGCCTTCGAGGTAGGCCTCCAAGATGTCCTGCGGAGTCGAATCCTCGGGCATGTTGATGGTCTTGCTGATCGCCCCCGAAATGAACGGCTGAGTCGCGGCCAACATCTTGAGGTGGCCGCGGTACGAGATCGAGCGGGCGCCTTTCGCGGGCTTGAAGGCGCAGTCGAAGACCGGCAGGTGACCAGGCTCGAGGTCGGGAGCGCCTTCGATCGTGTCGTGCTCGTCGACGAAGCCGACGATCCGCTCCACCGCCGGGTCGTCGTAGCCCAAGCGCTGCAAGGCCAACGGTAGGGTGCGGTTGACGATCTTCATCATCCCGCCCCCGACCAACCGCTTGTACTTGACCAGCGCGATGTCGGGCTCGACGCCAGTGGTATCGCAATCCATCATGAAGGCGATCGTGCCGGTGGGCGCTAGCACCGAGATCTGGCTGTTGCGAACCCCGTGATCCGTGGCTTCTTCGACCGCCTCGCTCCAGGTCGACCGGGCCGCTTCCAACAGCTCCGCGGGCACCCACAGCTCCTCGAGATCCGCCACCGCGTCGCGGTGCTTGGCAAGCACTCGCAGGCACGGCTCGCGGTTCTCTTCGAACCCGGCGAACGGCCCGAGCGCCTCGGCGATGCGGGCCGACTGGCGATACGAAGCCGCCGACATCAACGCGGTGATCGCGGCCGCGTAGTGGCGACCTTCGTCTGAGTCGTAGGGCAAGCCCCGCGCCATCAGCAAGGCGCCCAGGTTGGCGTAGCCGAGTCCCAAGGGACGGAAGCGCTGCGAGTTTCCGGCAATCGCTTCGGTCGGATAGCTCGCCGAATCGACCAGGATCTCCTGGGCGGTGATCACCACCTCGCAGGCGTGCGAAAAAGCCGCAACGTCAAAGCCCACGGCGCCGGGACCTCCTGGACCTTCGCTATCGGACCGATAGAACTGGAGCAGGTTCAGCGACGCCAGATTGCACGCCG
>JAQBHE010000656.1:0-3202 GCA_032128015.1 Holophagae bacterium | reverse complement strand
CGAGCTCCGCGAGCCGATCGCGAATCAACTGATAGTGCTTCATCTCGTCCCCGCATTGGCGGGCGAACGCCGCCTTGACGTCGAGCTCGGTGGTCGAAGGCAGCCACATGCCGGCGATCTCGGCGGCCTCGACCTCGCTGCGCAGCGCGAGCGCCAACAGGGTCACGATCTCGACGTCGCCGTCCGACTCCGACTCGAGGGTCTCACGGGCGTCGAGCCGGGCGAACAGGGCGTCGATCTCGGACACCAGGCTGTCGACGAACTCCGATCCGGTCATCGCGAAGTCCTCGTTCTCTTGCTCGCGCGGCGAGCGCGTGGTGGTTCGCGTCGAATGCGCGGCTCCAACAACCCTGGAGGCTAGTGCCCGCCGCGTCTGCTGTCCAGTGCGCGCAGCACAGCGCGCACCGGCGACGCGTCGAGACCGACCAGGCGCAACGGCAGAGCGATCAGTTCGTAGTCGCCGAGGGGCACCGCCGCGAGGTCGAGGCCTTCGAGGATCGCGATCCCCCGGCCGAGCAGGGCGTGGTGCGCCAACAACTCGGTGCTCGCGAACGGATCCACGGACGGCGCGTCGGTTCCCAGCAGCACCACTCCCTGCTCGCGGAGCTCGGCCGCCCAGGCCGGGGAGATCGCCGAGAAACCGTCGGGAAAGCCGCTGGCGAACGAGCATCCGGTTCTCACCAGAATCCGCGGCGGCCGAGTAGCTCGGGGGCCACTGTTGAGGCCGGCAAGGTCGGAGGCCCCGACCGTCGTGCGACCTGCGCGGTCGGCTTTCACTTCGACCACCCGGCAGACGCCGACATAGGGCGACAGTGGCTGACGATCGATCGAGATGCCCCGGTCCTCGGTGTGCAGCGGCGCGTCAGCGTGGGCGGCGACGTGGGGGGTGGTGGCGAACGCCGACAGGTTGACCGTCGAGCCGGGAGTGCCCAGCCGGCTTTTCCATTCGCTCGAGAACGCAGTGTCGCCGGGCCACACCGGGGTGGTCGCCGAGATTGGTGGCGACAAGTCGTAGAGGATCTCGGACATCGTGACGATTGTCGCCGATCGCGCTCTCGCGCCGAAGAGGGCCGATCTGGGGGGGAGCCTCAGCGAGGCGGGGCGCCTCAGCGAGGCGTCGCGGCCAAGCGCGACGGACCCCGACGCTCGGCGGCGTACAATCGCGATCACATGGAGCCGTCGCCGCGAGTCCGCTGGTCGAGGGAACGCCCGCCGGTGTCGATCTACGCCGGCGCGAGGAGCCGCCGCTGGTCGCGGTTGTGGTGGGCGGTCGGGTCGCTGCTGTTGGCGGCTCCGTCCGCGCGCTCCCAAGTCGAGCTCATCGAGCCGCCGCCGTTGCCTCCGGCGCTGGTGTCGCCGACATTGCTCAGTCTCGACGGTCGAGGCTGCGCGGTGCGGTTCTTCGCCGGCTCGCTCGACCGCGCCCACCACCTCCTGCGGCGACTCGAGCTGGTGACCGCCGAGTTGAACCGGTGGAGTGACGTGCCGGTGCCGACGGCGGTGTACCTGGTCAATCGCGAGGAGTGGCTACAGGCGCAGCTGCCCGGGGTCTATGGCATCCCGATCCGTGCCGGACCGACGTCGGTGATCGCCGCCGCCCAGGGTGACCCAGAGACCGTGCGTATGTGGACCAGTCTTCTGGGTGTCGCCGAGCTGCCGATGGTGTTCGGCACCCCGATCCAGGGCACCGCGCAGGAAGCTGCGACGCTGGCGCTTGGCGACGTGTTGCTGCAAGTGGAAACCGCGCGCGGGTTCGTCCAGCGCGCTGGCCTCCTCGGGTCGGAGGTCTGGATCGGCGAGCTGGCGGCTCACGTTTCGGCGCTCGTGATCTTTCGGCTCCACGAGCCGACGCGGCTTGGCGAGATCGGCGCCACCTTCGACCGGCTGGCGGATCGCCTCGGCGGCGGCGGCACGCCGGCGCTACGCGGTTTTCGGCCCAACTTGGTTCAAGAGGGAACCGAGCAGATCGAGGCTTGGCTGTGGTTCCAAGCGAGGTTTCACCAGGGGGCCAGGATCCTCGTCGAGCGCGATGGCAAGAACACCGTCGCCAAGCTCCAGAAGCTGAGCCGCAGGGCCGGTGGGACACTGCGGGAGGAGGACCTGCGGGAACGCTACCCGGATCTCAGAGCGTGGCTCGAGTCGAGCGTGGTTCCCTGAGTCGTGGACACCACAGCGGCCTGCCCAGGCCTGTGCCACGAGCTCACGGCCGGCACTGTCACACCGCTACCCGCCGGACCGCAGCTCGAGACCGACGAAAAAGGTCCGCCCTGGCGACGGGAAACCGATCGACTCCGAGTAGTTCTCGTCGAGCAGGTTGGATAGGCGTCCGATGAACCGCAGCCGCTCCGCGAAAAGGGGTTGGGAGAAACTCAGGCCGAGGACGGCGTAGTCGCCGAGCTCCTTGGTTTTCGTCGGACGCGTGCGCGACAGAGCGAAGCTGTCGGCCACGAACAGAACGTCGCCACGCAGCCTCAGCCCGTGCGAGGTTTCGTGCTCCACGGCCAGGGCGGCCTTGTGCCTGGGCTCGCTCTGGATCGTCGTGACGTCGGCCCCGGGCGAGCGGTTCTCCGCGTCGAGGTAGGTGTAGCTCCAAGTCAGCCGGAGATCCTTGTCGATAAGGAGACGATGTCGGCCTGCGAGCTCGACGCCCTGAAAGCGAGTCTTCTCGAAGTTGCGCAGGATGTCGCCCGGCGTGCCCGAGATGAAATCGTCGGCATCGATGCGGAAGAGAGTGAGCTCCACGTCCGAGTACCCCGAGTCGAACTTGCGATCGACCGCGATCTCGTAGTCGATCGTGTGCTCGGCGCGGAGCTCCGGGTTGCCGCGATCGACAGCGTAGAGATCGCCCAGGGTCGGGAATCGGATCTGACGCGCCACCGAGCCGCGTAGCGAGCTCTTGGGGCTCAAGGCGTAGGCGCCGCCCAACAGGAAGTTGAAGTCGTCGTCGGTAGTGACCCTCTCGCGGCGTTGGGCCGCGTAGCCGGCGCCGAACACGGCGCGGAGAGGACCGCCCGGGGTCAGTTCGTACTCGATCGCCAGCGCGGAAACGCCCACCGATCGGTCATCGTCGAACGGGGCGCGCGACACGCGGGCGCCTCCGCCTACGCCGCCCCCCACCCCAACCCCCCCACCTCCGCCCCCCCCGCCTCCCCCCACCCGGACCACCATGAAGACCCGCCCACCCCACCCTTCCACGCGCAGG
>JAQBHE010000655.1:0-9149 GCA_032128015.1 Holophagae bacterium | reverse complement strand
GTCTCGACGAGGGGCAGGGGAAGCTCCGGCAACGCCCGCGGTCCGGAAACCGTGCTCGGGGGTCGTCGGGCGGGGGAGGACGCCGCGTCGGGAGATCCCGCGGCGAGATCCCTTGGCGTCTCCGAGCTGGGACGAGCGGTCTTGGGAGGCTCGCTCGCTGCAGGCTCCGGCTCCACCTCGGGAAGTGCGGAGGCGATTCGGGTCGGGATCGCCGTCTCCGCTTGCCTTGGCAAGTCGGTGATCACTGATTCGGGAAGGGTCACCGTTTCGACCGCAGGTGTCGAACTGACGAGGCTCAAATCGGCGGCCGGGTCGCCGCTCGCGTCGCCGTCCCGGGCGTCAGCGCCGGTCGCCGGGACCGCATCGGTGGTCTCGGCGATGTCGGCCGCCGGCCTGGGGTCGGGCAGGGGGTCGAGCGAGGGTCGAGACAGCGTCCACAAGAAGGCGAGCAGCAGCAGACCGGCCATCGCCGCGACCACGAAGAACGGTACCTTGTAAGGGTCTTGCGGCGGGCTCGAGAACTCGGATGCCAGAACGACTTCCGGTAGTTGCGGCCTCACAGCTCCGTGATCCGGCTCGGTCAGCGTGGCCGCGTGCCCGGGGGCGGCGTCGAGCCCAAGGTCGTCGTGGTCGTCGAGGCCGTCGAGACGATCGAGACCGTCGAGAGCGAGCGCAGCCGGTTGCTCGAGCGGATCGCCGCGCTCGCGACGATCGCCTTGGGCGAGCTGGAACTCGGTCCGCTGTTCTGCCGTGATCTCCATCCCGTCATCGATGGCGATCGGATCCGTACGATGGTGCGCGCGCCCGTCCGGTCGCTGCATTGCATCGGCGTCGCGCTGCAGGTCGATGTCGGCGAGCCCCTCGCTCCACATCTTGCGCAGGTCGACGACCACCGAATCCGAGTCCGGTGCGACGGCAGTGGCGGCTGCCGCCGGATCCGGCGGGGGGTCGAGACGCACAACCCCATCGACCACGGCCGTTTCCATGGTGTCGGCGCCCAAGAATCCGTCGCCTTCGAGCTCGCATCGGCAGAGCCGCAGCTGCTCGATCAGTCGTGGCAGCGGCGGGCGCTGGCTGGGGTCGGGGTGAAGACATTGCTCCAGCAGACGCCCGAGCTCGTCGGCGACTTCGGCGGTCAACGAGAGCTCTGCCGGCAGGGTCACGGAGGGCGCGGCATCGCCGCCGTCGCGGAGCTCGGCGCCGAGCAGCTCGACGGCGACGCGCGCAAGGGAGTACAGATCGGCGCGCCAGCACTCGGGCTGTTCGAGCGCTTCGAGAACACGAATCTCAGGCGCACGGAATCGATCGTCGGTGTCGGTGTCGTTGCCAGCCGCGATATCGGCCAAACCCTCGGGGTTGACGAAGCAACCCTCGGGGTTGACGAAGCCCGTGCCCAGGCCGGTGATCATCACCGTGCCGTCGTGGCGGAGGTAGAGGTTGGAGGGCCGCAGGTTGAGGAGCGCGAGGCCACGGTCCGCGAGCGCAGACAACGCCTGCGCCGCTTCCTCGAGGTGGCGGATCAGCGTCTCCGGTCGGCGCGCTTCGGAAAAGTCGACCAGGCGCGCGCCGTCGACCCACTCGGTGCTCAAGAACACTTCGCCGTCCGCCGTGTCGCCCCATGCGAGCACGACCGGCAGCGCCGGGTGGATGGGCTCACAAAGCGTCGGGGTCCGAACCTCGAATGACGCGCGCCGCCGGCGCTCTTGAGGTAGGCCCCCGAGCCGGATCCTCTTGATCACAGCGTCTTTTCCGGACGCCACGTGCCGTCCGCGCGAAACCTGGGCAAAGCTCGACCGTTCGAGCGCGATCTCGCCGTCAAAGACGCTGTGTTTGTCGGTCGCCGAGGTCATGCGGGTCGTCGACCCGCCCGCAGGGTCGTTCCTATCCCACCGTGTTCGCCGATCTTATCCGCACTGCTTGACGACCCATGCCCCAGTGGCCCGCGGCGCGGGTCCCTGGGGGAAGGCGACCGGTGCCTGCGTCCTGGGGTCTTGGGCCTACTGCTGGGTTTGGCCGGTGATGATCCACTGGCCGTCGCGCTTGGCCAAGTCGAAGCCGAGGTTGAGCGCACCGAATGCGCCCTCGACCGCAACCCCGGTTGCCTTCGCGGTGGCCCCGGTCACGGTCACTGCGAGCGCCTCCACGTTCGCGGTCATGCCGTCGAGAAAGCCCTGGGAGGCGGCGGTGGTGAGGAATTCGGTCATTCCGGCTTTGTCGCCCTGGTCAGAGGCGAAGTCTTCGGCGTAGGCGGTCATCATCTTCGCGATGTCCTTGGCCTGGAGCGCTGCGAGCGAGGAGTTGATCACTTGAGTGACCAGCTCCTCGTCCGAGGGTCCAGCGGGCACGGAGCCGGCGCCGCTGGAGGCGCAACCGGCGCCCAGCAGCGCGAACACTGTGAGAACCGCGAGCAGGGCGCGGGTGGTGGCGAGTGACTTGACGTTGGTGATTCGCATGGGACGTTTCCTCTTCAATGGGGTTGATGGTCAGGCGCCGTACCGAAGGCCGAGCCGAGGATCACCGCTCGAGACCGTTGGGGTCGCGGCCGCATCCGGGCTCCCGGTCAATGTAGGAACCTCTTCGTACTACGCAGGGATTCGAGCTTGGGTTCTCCTCCGAACAGCGTGGATCCTAGCAGGATCGATCTGGCCGCATCGATATGGTCACATCGATGTGGCCACATCGATATGGCATCTCGGTCGCGGGAAGAGTCAACCGGCTGCCGGCGCCGCGGCCGACTCGAAGAGCAGACTTGCGGCTTGAGCGCGCAAGGTCTGCGGCGCGCCGTAGAACTGGCGGTCGTAGCCGACGCGCTTGAACCACAAGTGCATGTCGCATTCGTGGGTGAACCCGATGCCGCCCATGACCTGGGTGGTGTTGGTGACCGCTGTGCTGCCGACTTCCGCGGCGTGGGCCTTGAGCAGCGGCGCGAGCTGGGCCGCCTCCGCGGATCGCTGATCCCACGCGAAGGCCGCGTACCACAACAGCGACTGCAGTGGCTCGAGTGCGGCGGCAGTCTCGGCACACAGGTGCTTGACCGCCTGGAAGGAGCCGATCACCCGGCCGAATTGGCGGCGCTCGCGGGCGTAGTCGACCGCGAAGCCGAGCGCCCGCTGGCAGGCCCCCAGGAGGTCGGCGGAGAGCAGGATCTGCGCCGCCTGCTCGGCGCGCGCGACCAGCGCTGGAACGTTCGGGCTGGAGGCGAGCCGAGTCGCCCGCGACGTCGGGCCGCCGATCCAGCGAACGGCTGCCACCCGGCGGGTCTCATCGACCGTCTGCAGCGGCTCGATGACGAGTCCAGGATCTCCGGCCTCGACCAGCAGCAGGTCGCCCTCGGTGTGGATGACGATGGCGTCGGCGAGATCGGCGTCGGCGACGGTGGCAGGCTCGCGGTCGGAAACGTCGAAGGGTGAGACATCGAGGTCGAGCGCGGCGGTGACCACCGCCCGACCAGCGGCGATCTCGGGCAGCCAGCGGCGGCGCTGGGCTTCGTCGCCGGCGCCCTGAATCAGCAGCGGCGCCACCGCGCACGAGCTGTGGAACGAGATCGGGGTCACCAACCGTCCGAGCTCCTGGGCTGCGACCGTCGCGTCGAGCAAACCGAGGCCGGAGCCGTCGTGCTCTTCGGCCACCATGAGACCGGTGATGCCCTGATCGCCGAGCTCGAGCCGCAGCCCGCGATCACCGCTCGAATCCGCAAGGTGCCGGCGCACCCGCTCGATGGGAACCGTTCGTTCGAGCAGCTCGCGGATCGAGCGCCGGAGTAGCAGCTGAGAGTCGGAGAGTCCGAAGTCCATCTTCTGGTTCCCGGGAGGGCGCGCAGCAGGTCAGCCGGTCGCCGACTTGGGCTCGCGCGGCAAGCCCAGCCCGACCTCGCCGATGATGTTCTTCTGGATCTGAGCGGTGCCGCCGCCGATGATCAGACCGAGCGAGTACATGTACTGGATCTGCCAGGCGCCGCCGTCGCGCACCCGCGGCGAGCCGCGGCGCAGCACCCCCCGTTCACCGAGAGCGTCGATTGCGAGCGCGCAGATGTCGTAGTTCAGCTGGCAGCCGTTGAGCTTGACTACCAGTCGGGAGAGCCCGGAGTCGCGCTCCTTGAGCCGATCGGTGAGCAGGCGCAGGCCGTGATACTTCATCGCCAGCACCCGCGCCTGGAGGCTGATCAGGCGGTCGCGAAACAGCGGATCGGCGATCTTTCCGGTGTCGCGCAGAACCTCGACGCAGCTCGCGAGCATGGTCTCGCTCTGCTGCGGCCGGCCGAGCATGTCGCGCTCGTGGCGGAGGAGGTAGGTGCCGATCTCCCAGCCTTGGCCGGGAGCCCCGACGAGATTGGTGACCGGCACCCGGGCGTCGGTGAAGAACACTTCGTTGAACGTCGCGTCGCCGGTCATCGTCATCAGCGGCCGCACGTCGATGCCGGGTGTCTTCACCTCGAGCAAGAGGTAGCTGATCCCGGAGTGCTTCTTCGCATCCGGCTCGGTGCGCACCAGCGCAAACATCATGTCGGACTCGCGCGCCGAGCTGGTCCAGATCTTCTGGCCGTTGATGACGTAGTCGTCGCCGTCGCGGCGGGCGCGGGTGCGCAGGCTCGCCAGGTCGCTGCCCGACTCGGGCTCGCTGTAGCCCTGGCACCAGATGGTCTCGCCGCGGATCGTCGGCCCGATCCAGCGTTGCTTCTGTTCCTCGCTGCCGTAGTGGAGGAGGGTCGGCACCAGCATGCCGATGCCCTGGTTCTGCATCCCCGTCGATACCCGAGCCCGCGACAGCTCCTGTTCGATCACCAAGGTCTCGAGCGGGTCCTCGGCGGCGCCGAAGCCGCCGTAGTTGCGAGGGATTGTGCGTCCGACGTAGCCGTGCTCGACCAGGGTGCGCTGCCACCGCGTCCCCGCGTCGCGGTCGGCGCGAGCCCCCACCGCCGCCGGCAGCGCGTGCACGCCCTGATCGGCCAGGAAGTCGCGGACTTCCTGGCGCAACGGGTCGTAGCGAGGTCCGATCTCGAGCTCCATGGCGGCGATGGTATCGAACCCGAGACTGGGCGCGAAACCCCTGCGGCTGCTGTCGTCGCTGATATCGTCGCGGGTCATGAGCGACAAGCTGAAGCGATTGCAAGCGGCGCTTGGTGAGCACGACCTCGACCTCCTGGTGCTCAACCCCGGGCCGACCATGTTCTACTTGACCGATCATGCCTTCACCTCCCACGAGCGTCTGTTCCTGCTGCTGTTGCCGCGGGTCGGCGACGCCGTTGCGGTGGTGCCGCTGCTCGAAGAAGGCAACTGGCGCCACGCGGTGCCTTCGGTTGCTCGGGTCTTCCCGTGGGACGACGCCGACGGCCCCGAAGCGGCAGCCAAGCAGGCATTCGCGGCATTGTCCGGCGCGCACCGGGTGGGCATCGAGCCGCTCGCCTTGCGCTACATGGAGTACTCCTACCTGGCGCGAATGTTGCCGAAATCCGAGGTGGTATCGGCCGAGGCGGCGGTGTCGTCGCTGCGCTTGCGCAAGAGCCAAGCCGAGGCCGAAGCGATCCGCGTCGCCGCTCGAATCGCCGAGGCGGCGCTCGACGAAGTGCTGCGCGGGGTCAAGGTCGGAAGCCGCGAGGACGAGATCGCGAGCCACCTGGCCAGCGAGCTGCTGCGCCGTGGTGGCGGCGCGATCTCGTTCGGCCCGATCGTTCTCGGCGGACCGAAGAGCGCGCTGCCTCACGGCGTCCCGGACGAGCGCCGGCTGCGCGCGGGCGAGCTCCTGCTGATCGACTTTGGCACCAGCCATCGCGGTTACCACTGCGACATCACCCGCTGTTTCGTGGTCGGCGCCGAGCCTGACGAGCGCACCCGTTCGGTCTACCAGGCGGTGCTCGACGCCAATCGCGCTGGCTGCGCGGCGAGCCGACCGGGGGTGACCGCGGGCGACGTCCACCAAGTCTGTCAGGCAGGGTTCGAGGATCCGAAGTGGCAGGCGTACATGAAGCACCGCACCGGCCACGGTCTCGGCATCGACATCCACGAGCCGCCGTCGATCATGCGCGGCAACGACCAGCGGCTCGAGGCCGGGATGGTGTTCACTGTCGAGCCCGGTCTCTACCTCGAAGGCTGGGGTGGGGTGAGGATCGAGGACGATCTGTGGCTGACCGCCGACGGTTCGGAGAGCCTCACCTCGTATCCCCGCGAGCTGCGAGTGATCGCGGGTCCAGGACCCGACATCGCGGGTCGCAAATCCGAGATCGGGGCATAGAACGATGGCGTACGACGACGGCAACATCTTCGCGAAGATCCTTCGCGGCGAGATTCCCTGCGACAAAGTGCACGAGGACGAGCACACTCTGGCCTTCCGCGACATCCGGCCGCAGACGCCGGTCCATGTCCTGGTGATCCCCAAGGGTCGCTACGAGACGTTCGACGAGTTCGCCGAATCTGCCTCCGACGCCGAGATCGCCGCGTGGGTACGAGCGATCGGACGAGTGGCGCGTGACGAAGGGCTTACCGATCGTGGCTATCGCGTGCTCGCTAACGTCGGTCGCGAAGGCCACCAAGAAGTGCCCCACCTGCACATGCACGTCTTCGGCGGCGGCGATCTGGGAGCGATGATCCGACGTCGGAATCCATGACCGGCCACCGAACTGGTACCGCGTCGACTCTGCTGGGTCTGGTTCTGACCTTCGGCCTGGCCGTGCCGTCGCCGAGTTCGGCGCAGCAGCTCCCTGCGGACGACGCTTGCAGCGTGATCGCCTCGGTCGCGGTGCTGACGATGGAGCAAGAGGAACTGCTCGCCGATTCTGACGTGCTGATCTGCGGCACTCGGATTCGAGCGCTCGGGCCGAGCGGCAGTCTGGTGCTACCGCCGGGCACCCGCCGCATCGAGGGTCGAGGCCAGGTCCTGATGCCCGGGCTCACCGATGGCCACATTCACCTGTTCGCGGTTTCCGACCTCGAGGTCGACCTCGGCTGGGGGGTGACCACGGTGCGCAACATGTTCGGCTCGCCCTTGAGCCTGAATCTGCGCGACCGCATTCACGACGGCGCGTTGTGGGGGCCACGGATGATCACCGCCGGTCCGATCATCGATGGCGATCCGGCGGTGTGGCCGGGCTCCGTCGCGGTGAGCACGGCCGAGGCCGCTCGCAAAGTGGTGGCCGAGCAGGTCGCGGCCGGGTACGACTTCATCAAGGTCTACAGTCGCCTCGAGCCCGAGCCGTTCTTCGCCGCAATCGCAGCGGCGAAGCAGGCCGGCGTCAGGGTCGGGGGACACGTGCCCGAGAGCGTGCCGCTCGTGTACGCGGTGGTCGGCGGCATCGAGTTCATCGAGCACCTGACCGGATACCTCAAGGCTCTCCAGGGACCGCAGTCCCCCTGGTCGCGGTTGTCGCCAGCGGAACGCGCCGGTCTCGACGGCTACGAGTCGACCCGGCTCCTGGTCGAAGGCTTCGACCCGCCGAGGCTGCCGGTGGTCGCCGGCTGGATGAAGGAGCGCGGGGTGTGGAACATCCCGACTTTCGTGGTCATCGAACGGATCACCGCCTCTGCCGAGCAGAAGGAGAAGTGGACCCAAGAGCACCCTGCCATGAAATGGGTGAGCCCGATGGCCCGCGCGATGTGGAACCCGAAGAACGACTTCCGGCTACGCGACGCGACACCGGAACAGCTCGCGGCGCGCCATCGCTCAGCCGAGCTGCACGCTCCGATTGTGAAGGCGCTCTTTGACGCCGGCTGCGAGCTGATGCTCGGCACCGATACCCCGAACCCGTTCGTCTTTCCGGGCTATTCGGTGCACGAGGAGCTGGAGCGCTTCGTCGCGGCCGGCTTGACTCCCTACCAGGCTCTGGCCACCGCGACCGTCAACGCCGCGCGATTCCTGGGTCTCGAAACCACGATCGGGCGCATAGCCCCCGGGCTCGACGCCGATCTTGTGCTCCTCGAGGCGAGCCCGCTGGAGGTGATCGCCAACACCAAGCGGATTGCCGGGGTGATGACCCGCGGCCGCTGGCTCGATCGCACCGAGCTCGACCGGCGGCTCGCGGCGGTGGCCAAGGCTTCCGGCAACCGCTGAGCCCGCGCCAGACCGCCCTACGAAGCCGGGCGTCGCAGCACCCGACCCGGACGCGCGCCGGTCGGTGCCCCGTCGCTCCACACCAGCTCGCCGTTGACCCAGACCTTGGCGATGCCGGTGGAAACTCGCTGCGGATCGTCGGTGGTGGCGTGGTCGATGACGGTCTCGGGGTCGAACAGCACCAGGTCGGCCGCGAGTCCGGGGACGAGCCGGCCGCGATCCGCGATGCCGACATGCTCAGCGGCCAAGGCGGTGGACTTGTGCACCGCTTCGGCGAGCGACATCGCGCCGTGGTCGCGGACGTAACGACCGAGGATCCGAGGGTAGGAGCCGAAGCCGCGCGGGTGAGCGCCGCGCAGCGCGCCGTCGGTGCAGAAGTTGGTGTGCGGCCAACGCATCAGTTCTTCGATATCGGCCTCGGTCATCGAGGTGGCGATGACGCTCTCGATCCCGCTGGCATCGCCGCCCGCGGCTGTCACCTCCGCGCGCTTGGCCTGGGCGAGGGCGATCAGATCGATCAGGGTCTGCGCGGGGTCGGTGCCGCGGAGCTCGGAGATCCGGGCCAGAGTCAGGCCGGCGTACTCGGGTACCGGCGAGTAGATCGGGATCAACATCGAGTCCGGGGTCGACAGCTCGGTGACCGCGAACCGCGCCGCCACCGGATCGCTGAAGTCGCGGTCGGGAAACATCACCTCGAGGGTCGACTGCCAGTACGGGTAAGGGTAGATGTCCGCGCTGACCTCGATGCCTTCGGCGCGCGCGGCGTCGAGTCGCTCGAGCAGCCGATCGGCGTCGCCGTGCAGCGAGGTCATCGCCAGCTTGATGTGAGAGACCTGGACCGGGATGCCGGTGGCGCGCCCGATCTCGATCAGTTCGTCGATCGCTTGCCAGAACGCGCGGTCCTCACTGCGGATATGGCTGATGTAGCGGCCGCCGGCGACTGCGGCCACGCGCGCCAACTCGATCACTTCGGCCGGGCTCGAGTAGATCCCCGGGTCGTACTCGAGGCCCGACGAAAGGCCGAGCGCGCCGGCGCCGAGCTCCTGGCGCAGCAGAACGAGCATGCTGTCGACCTCTGCGGGCCGTGCTTCGCGCTGGAAGTCGTCGTT
>JAQBHE010000654.1:0-4243 GCA_032128015.1 Holophagae bacterium | reverse complement strand
CCCAGGAGCCCGTCTCGCTGGGGAGGGCGAACGCCCGGAGCCCGCTAGAAGTCTTGAACCCCAGAACTTGATCTCGCAGGTCAAGTTCTCGATGGCGGGCTTCGAGACTCTCAACGGGCTCCCAGGAGCTCGTCTCGCTTGGGAGGGCGAACGCCCGGAGCCCGCTAGTGATAGCTGGACAGCTCCTTCGAGGACTCGAGCGGGATCGACTCCGCCCACTCGAGGGCCTTCTTCTCGCCGATCGTGAGCTTGTCCAGGAAGTTATAGGCCTCGCCTCGCTCGCTGAACACCCGCCAAATGAAGGTGTGACCTGCGGGCGCGGTGAAGTAGGTGTAGGCCTGGGTGCCTTCGCTGAGATCGAATCCGAGGTCGGACTCGCCGTTGACGCCGACGCAGGCGAGAGCGATGCCGCGGTACGCGAGAGCCAGCGCCTTGAGCGCGTCTTCGTAGTCGCCGAGCTCCTCGCGCGACAACGGCGAGTGATAGAGCGCGATCCTCGCGGCGTCTTCCTCGGCGAGCAAGTTGTAGGGCACGTCGTGACGGTCGAGCGCCTCTTTGGTCTCGCCGGTGGTCACGAACACGTCCTCGGTGCCCACCACCTTGTAGGCGATGGCGAAGGTGTCCGATTCGAGGTTGGCGAAAGCCTCGGCGAGCATGCCCTCGTCCTCGATGGTGATGAAGTAGATCCGGGACATCATCCGACGTGCGCTCATGGTTTGTCCTCGCGAACGGAGTCGAGCCAAGAAAGGTCGATCCCGAAAAAGCCCAAGAAGAAAAAGTCTAAGAAGGAAGTCTAGGCAGAAAGTCCAGGCTGAAGAGGGGGCGGGGCCGCGGCGATCGACGGCCGCGCGGTCAGGGCCGGCGGGTCGTCTCCCGTAGCCGTGGCGGGTGGGCGCAGAGATCGCCTCCGCCGCTTCTGCCGGCCGGTTAGGCATTCTAGCACCGTCGCCGTCAGCGCGCGCGCCGACCACGCTCCGTCCTTGTCGCTCCCTCCTTGTCGCTACCTTCCTTGTCGCTACCTTCCTTGTCAGGGTCCGCTGAAACACGCTACCGTGAGGCTCGACGCTCCTGCGATCCGAGATCCCTCGGTGCAACCCGCGCGCCGGGGCATGGAGGTCGAAGGTCGACACCAGCGTGAGCCGCGACGCCGTTCTTCCCCAACGACTCCCCGCCGTCCTGCTCAAGCTGTGGAGCCGCGGCCTCGGTCTGGTTGACGACCTGGTCGCGTCCTGGCGGCTGCCCGGGCACGAGGTCGCCAGGGTCGGTCCCGGCCTCTACGCGCTGATGCCGAGCGCCGGAGAGGCCGAGCTGGTGGAGACTGCGGTGGTCTTCGCGCGTCGGATATTTCGCGCCAGCCCCGCCGGGTCTCAAGTCCGCGCGCTGGTGCTGCCGGGCAAGGTGCGGCGGACGGCAAGCGGGGTCGTGCTCTTGGACAATCCCCTGCTCGGCGACCTCGATCGTCAACCACCACAGCTCGCCGACCGCGAGGTCTACTTGACCGGACACGCCGCCTGGGAGCTCGAGGGCGGCTGGGCCACCAAGTCCCACGCTACCTATCGCGGTCCGTCGGGACGATCCTGCACTGTGCTGACCTTGACCGAGCCGAAGCCGCAACCGCAACCGTGGCGCAATCCCGAGCTGCTCGCGCGGGTGACCCGCACCGCCGAGCGCCATGCCATCCGCAAACTCCGCGACGTCGCCAACCGGCCGGTCATCGTGGTCGTTGGACCATTCGGCAGCGGCAAGACCCGGGCTCTGGCAGCCGCGCTCGCAGACCAGGGATCGGCGTTCTGGTACCCGACATGGGGGGCACGTTCGGGTGGTCCGCCGCTCGAGTGGTCGGTCGCCGCCCAACTCTCGCGGTTCGAAAGCGTTTCCGATCGGGCGCGCATCGGACTATCGGCGGCGCTCCAGGGGACCGGCAACGGCTGGCAGCCCGAACCGCCGTCGCCGTCGGTCGCGCTGATCGAGGCGATCGCCTACGCGCTATTCACTCTCACTGCCGGCAGCGGAATCCGGCTGGTCTTCGACGACTTCCATCGCGCACGCCCGTTCGACCAGCGGCTGGCGAGCATGCTCCTCGAGCACCCCGCGCTCGGCCAGCGATTCCAGCTCGCCCTGGTCGGTCGCAGCGGCGGCGGCTGGGCCGAGCATCTCTTGCGTCACGATCCGGTGACGGTGAGCGCCATGGACGAGGGCGAAGCCGAAGGCCTTTGGCACCTCTTGGTCGACGGCCTGTCGATGCCGGCGACGGTGCGCGCCACCTTCTTCGAGCGCGCGGCCGGTTTTCCCTGGGCGCAGGAAGACTCTTTGCTTCAGCTGGTCCGGCGCAGGTTGTTGCGCCAGCTGTATGGCAACTTCTTCTTCTCGGGACCGAATGAGATCGAGTTCGAGACCACCCCGCGGCTGCTCCGGCACCTCCAGGCCGAGGCCCTGAGACTCGGCCCGATCGAACCGCTGCTCGCCCTCGCCTGCACCGATTCGTCGCTGCCAGCGGCGATCCCGGCGAAGATGGCCGAGGGCGACATCGAACGGTCCGGGGTCCGCTGGCATCAGGACTTGCTCGACTCCGGCCTGGTGAGCGAGGAACGCTCGCCTTGGGGACCCGCAATTCGCTTCGCCTGTCCGGCGTACGCACGGGCGCTGCGCGCGACCCTCGACGACGAGGAGATCGCGCTCCTGCGACGCGCGGTCGCCGAATCTCTCCAGACCGGCCCCGAGGCCGAGGCCGGAGCGTGGGAGCGTTACGAGCTGCTGGCCGGTTCCGAAGAGGCGATTCCGGCACTGCTCCAAGCAGCGCGGCACGCCGTGAGCGAGCAGCAGAATCGTCAGCTCTTCGATGCCGTGCGCCACGAGATCGAGCACCATCGACAGCGCGGCGGCGCCGAGGCGACCGAGCTCGAGCTGCTGTGGGTGCTGCTGCCGCTAGCGCGGCGCATCAGCAACCTCCGCAACCTCGATTCGGCGATCGACCGCGCGCTGCAACTGGCGGCGGGCGACCGCCGGCGCCGGCTTGCTCTGCTGACCCTCAAGGCTGAGCACGAGCAGAACGGCGGTCATCTCAAGCGTGCGGAGGAGTGCATGCTCGAGTCGCTCGAGCTCGCCCGCGGCGCCTCGACGGTCCAGCAGTCGCTGTTGCTGGTGCAACTCGGCAAGCTGCTCCAACGCCAAGATCGCTTCTCGGAGGCGCGCCAGCTGTTCGAGAGCTTCTTGCCCAATGTCGACCTCGAAGGCAGCCCCGCGCTCGCCGCCACCTGCCGGTTTCACCTTGGCAATATCGCGCTGCGCGAGCAACGACTCGACATCGCCCTCGACTACCACCAGCAAGCCTTGCGGCTGCGCCAAGAGCATCGCCTCGACCAGCACCTCGGCAGCTCGCTCGCCGCGATCGGCAGCCTGAATCTGGCGTCCGGCAACTATCCACGGGCCCTGAACTTGTTCCAGGAAAGCCGCGAGGTGCTCGAAGAATTCGGGGCTCCCGGCGAGACCGCTTACGCCCTGCTCGGAACCGGCCGCGCGCTCGCCCGCCTGGGCGACTATCTGAGCGCCGCCAAGCCGTTCCGCGAGGCGCTCGAGCTCCGAGAAGGCACCGACGACCAGACTGGCGAGGCGATCGCCCGCCTCGAAGTCGCCGGCAACCAGCTGGCCATCGGCCACCTCGATGCTGCCATGGGCGAGACCCGGCGCGCCCACTTCCAACTCACTCTGCTCGAGTCGAGCCGGCAGGTCGGCGACGCCGAGCGCCTGCTCGGCCAGATCCAGCTTCGGATGCGCCAGGTCGGGGCCGCGGCGCGTCACTTCGAGAACGCCTTCGAGTGCCATCGCCAACGCGGCCACCTGCTCGAGTCGACCTTCGATCGAGCGTTCCTCCTGGAGGCGGCCGTGGCCGCCGACGACCAAGACGAGATCGATCGCCTGTGCCTCGAACTCGAGCGCGTGCTCACTCACATCGAATACCCCGCGCTCGGAGAGCAGCTCGACCTCCGGCTCTACCGCGGTTTGGAATGGCTCGAACGCCGACAGGTGCGCGAGGTCGATAGCCAAACCCCACTCAAACGCGCCTACGAGGGGCTGTGCCGGAAGACCGAGCTGCTCGACCCGTCGCTGCGCAACCGCTTCTTGTTCCAGATCCCCGATCACCGCGCGATCATCGACGCCGCCACCAGCCACGGCCTCGCTACCCGCAGCCTCGCCTAAGGGCGCTAGCCTCCGAACGTGCTGGGTAGCACATTCTCCGGCTAGG
>JAQBHE010000653.1:0-4797 GCA_032128015.1 Holophagae bacterium | reverse complement strand
GCGGTCGCGAGGACGAACAGCGACGGCTCGAAGGCGTCGAACACCTCGCCCTCTCGATCACCGATCGCGCGGTACTGGACGTCCATGAAGCAGTAGGAGCCGACCTGAAGGTCGGTGACGCCGGCGACCCGGGGGTCGACGTCGAACGTGCCGGTGCCGCCGCACGAGAAGACCCGTACTTCGAGACCGGCTCGCTCGATCAGCCCGCGGGTCTCGAGGCAGCGCTCGAGCACTTCTCGCGACCGCTTCTCGCGCTCGGCGAAAGGAGAAACGTGCATGACGTGACCGGCGTAGGCCTGGACGCCGTCGAGCACAAGCGACGAGCTGGCATCGATCTGTCGCGCCAGCTCGACCGCCGGCGCGCCGAGTGCGGTGCCGGTGCGGCGCGTGCCGGTGTCGAGGTCGAGCAGGACGTGAAGTTTGACTCTTGCCTTTGCGGCGGCGCCTTGCAGGGCGGCGATGCCGTCGGCGTGGTCGACCACAATGGCGAGGCCCGGGGAGCGCCGACCCAGCGCCACGACTCGATCGATCTTGTCGGGCGAAGCGACCGGTGAGGTGATCAGGACCTTGTCGATGCCGGCGTCGACCATCACCTCGGCTTCGCTCACCTTGGCGACACAGATGCCGACCGCGCCCAAGTCGAGCTGCCGGCGAGCGATGATCGGGCTCTTGTGGGTCTTGGCGTGAGGACGCAGGCCGACGCCCCGGGCCTTGGCATGGGTCGCCATGCGCGCGAGGTTGCGCTCGAAGGCGTGGAGGTCGAGCAGCAGCGCCGGGGTCTGGACTTCGGCGAGAGGAAGCGGCCGCTCGAGACGGATCGCGCCGCGAGCCGGTTCGTTCCGGCTGCTCTCAGCAGGCGCGGCGCGCGCTCGTTCCGGCAGCAGGCCACCGGCCAGCGCCAATCCAGACGTCGCGAGCAAGCCGCGCCGCGACCAGCTGGGCGAGAGATCTGCTTGCTTGGCCATGTCGTTGATCGAGTATACGGCTCGATGTGGCCCGGGGGCGCGCTGGAAGCCGCTAGGATCCAACTCGAGGAGAACTCGCATGGAAGTGAAGGGCAAGGTGGTGGTGATCACGGGCGCGGCGAGCGGCATCGGTCGCGGTCTCGCCGAGCGCTTCGCCGCCGACGGCGCCGCGCATGTGGTGGTCGCCGATCGCGACCAGGCGGGCGCGCGGGCTGTAGCCGAGGCGATCGGCGGCACCGGGGTCGGTCTCGATGTCGCTGACGAGGCGGCGGTTCGCGACCTGGTCGCCGCGACCGAGCGCGCGCACGGCGGCATCGACCTCCTGGTCTCGAACGCCGGGTTCGCGACCATCGGCGGCCTCGAGGTGCCGAACGAAGATTTCCAGAACATGTGGGACGTCCACGTGATGGCTCATGTTTTCGCCGCTCGCGCGGCGCTGCCGGGGATGATCGAGCGCGACGGTGGGTATCTGCTGAACACCGCATCGGCCGCCGGTCTGCTCGCCCAGATCGGGTCGGTCGCGTACTCGGTCACCAAACACGCGGCGGTCGCGCTCGCCGAGTGGATCTCGATCACCCACGCTCACCAAGGCATCCGGGTGTCGGTGCTGTGCCCGCAGGCGGTGGCCACCAGCATCGTGTCGAATAGTCCGACCCGCGACCGCATGGGCAGCGGACCGCGAGTTGCGAGCGCCGACGGAGTGCTCCAGCCGAGCGAAGTCGCTGAGTGCGTCACCCAGGCGTTGCGTGAGGAGCGTTTCTGGGTGCTGCCCCATCCCGAGGTCGCCGAGTACGCGCGTCGCAAGGCGCTCGACGTCGACCGCTGGTTGAGCGGGATGCGACGTTTTCAGGGCAAGCTGTTCGAAGGCAAGCCGCTGCCGGGCGAGTGGCTGGTGTCCTGAGCGGGGAGCCCGGCCAGGACCCCCAATCGTCTTCGCTGATCGTCGCCGCTACTCGTTGCGCAGGGCGCGCATCGGGTCGATCCGGGCAGCTCGTCGCGCCGGAACGAAGCCGGCGAAGAAGGTCACTGAGAGCAGCAACAGCACCGCGGCGCCGAACGCTTGGGGGTCGTGAGCGTCGAGCTCGAAGAGCAGCGAGCGCGCGAGTCGTCCGAGCCCGAGCGCGGCAAGCACCCCCAGGATCGCCCCCGGCACCACCATCAGTCCGAGGTGGCGAAGCACCAGACCGCGGACCCGGCCGGCGTCGGCGCCCAGCGCCATGCGCAGACCGATCTCGCGCGAGCGCTGGGCCACGGCGTAGGCGAGCACGCCGTAGAGGCCGACCGCGGCGAGCAGGGTGGCGAGGAGTGCGAAGGCCGCCGATATGGTGGTGAGCATGCGATCGAGGAAGACGTTGTTGCGCACCTGCAGGGTCATGGTCTGCAGTCTCTCGACCGGCAGATTCGGATCGAGCCGCGCGAGGACCGCGCGTACCGATGGCAGCACGGCTCCAGGATCGCCCTCGGTGCGGATGTAGAAGGAACTCGCTCCTAGGGCGTCATCCTGGCGGTAGGGAAGGTAGAAGATCGCCGGCACCTCGCGCTTGACGTCGCTGTAGTGGGCGTTCTGGGCGAGCCCGACGATCTCGATGTCGAGCTCGGCCGCGGAACCGACACGCATGCGCTTGCCGACGGCGTCGCGTCCGAGGTCGAACTTGCGCGCGAAGGTCTCGTTGACGATCGCGACCTTGGGCGAACCGAGTGTGTCGCCGTGCTCGAACTCGCGTCCGCTCAGCAGCGGCCTACCGAGGGTGCGGAAGTAGCCGGCGCCGATCTCGTTGAACATCGAGTTTGTGTCGGCGTCCGGGGCGGCGACGAAGCCCTCGACCGAGACGTTGCTGCCCCAGTTGGAGCCGGAGAGGAGCGGCACCATCGAAGCGGCGACCGAGGTGACGCCCGGCAGGGAGCCAACTTCGGTTTCGACCCGCTCGAACAGCCCGTGCGCCGCGCTGGGGGTGTAGCCGTTGAGATCGGGCGAGAGTGCGAAAGTGGCGAGCCGCTCGGTTTCGATGCCGAGGTCGACACGGCTGACGTTGAGCAGGCTTCGGGTGAACAATCCGGCGGAGATCAACAGGGCCATCGACAGGGCGATCTGGACGGTCGCCATGGCGTTGCGGAATCGACGGGCGGTGTGCGACCGCGAAGTGCGGGCTCCTGGTCCTTTGAGCGCGGTGACCAGGTCGGTGCGGGTGGCGTGGAGCGCCGGGAACAGCCCGACCAGCCCCGTCAGCGCCGCCAGTGCCGTCAGGAACACCCAGGTCGTCGGGCCGAGCTCGAAGGTCATCTTGGTTTCTTCGGCGCTGGGTAGCAGAGAGACGATCAGACGGAGCGTCGCGTGAGCGACCAGCAGGCCGAGGATGCCGCCGAGGGCCGCGAGCAGGAACGACTCGGCGAGGAGCTGGCGCACCAGCTGGAAGCGGCGGGCGCCGATCGACATTCGGATCGCGATCTCGCCGGCGCGGTCGGCGGCCTGGGTGAGCAGCAGATTGGCGATGTTGGCGCAAGCGATGACCAGAACCAGTCCGGTGACCCCGAACAGCAGCAACAGCGGCACCTTCGACTCCTCGGAGATGTCGTTCTGCCCCCGGCGTCCCGGCTCGAGGGCGATCTCTTTGGCCGCGAAGCGCTCGAGATAGCTCTCGCTCGCCCCTTGCTGCAGGGGTAGCTCGACTTCCTGGATGATCCCTCGGTACGCGACGTTGAGAGCGGTCTGGGCCTGCTCGATCGCGATTCCCGGGCGCAGTCGGGCAAACAGATAGACCCAGTAGTTGCGTCGCTCCTCGAAGCCGTTCCATCCCGGAACCATCTGGGCGCGCAGGCTGATCGGCACGAATACCTGGGGTGAGTCGCCCAGTGTCGTGCCCTCGAAGCCACGAGGAGCGACGCCAGCGATGGTCAGCGGTTGGCCGTTGACCGTCAGGGTCTCGCCGACGACTCCCGGGTCGGCGCCGAAGCGCGACGTCCAGTAGGCGTGGCTGAGTACCGCCAGGGGATGAGCGCCCGGGGCGGTGTCGTCGGCCGGCCCGAGCAGCCTACCGAGCGCGGGTTCGATGCCGAGCACCGAAAAGTAGCTACCGGACACCAGCATGCCTTCGCCGCTCAGGGTATTGCCGGTGTAGGCGAGGTTGGCGCCGAACGACCGGTGGCCGGCGATCCCGGTGAACGAAGTCTGGGCCCGCTCGAGGTCGCGGAACATCGGGTAGCTGAAGATCGCTTCGGTGCCGCCCGCGGACGACGACGACATCGAGCCCGACTTCGGTCCCGAGTCCTCTAGGTTCACCAGGTGCTCCGGCGCCTCGACCGGCAGCGGTCGCAGGATCAACCGCTCGAAGATCGAGAAGATCGCGGCGTTGGCGCCGACCCCGAGGGCCAGCGAAGCCACCGCGATCGCGCTCACCAGCGGCGCCTTGGCCAGGGTCCGGAACGCGAGCTTGAGGTCGTGCAAGTGGAATCCTCCGGGGGTGGTCGCGCGGTGAGGACGGCCGGTGCTGCGGTCGCTCGAAGTATCTACGGAAGCTCCAGGTTTTGGTTCTCAGAGAGCTTCCAGTCCCTTGGAGAGACTCAGCGGAGCAGTTCCAAACGTAGCGGCCGACCGGCTCGGCCGCATCGGAACGGCGGGGGGTATGGTCCCCTCCGAACGTAGCGGCCGAGCTTGGGCGGCCGAGAGCGAGATCGCAGGGTGACAGAGGATCGTGACAAAATCTCCTGCGCCGTCGGCCGACGCTCTTCCAAAGCCGATCCACCACCACAACAACGCCGCAAAACCGCCGCCAGACTCCCGATGACCCATCCCATCCATCTGATCGTCTACTCCGACTATCTCTGACCCTGGTGT
>JAQBHE010000652.1:0-3093 GCA_032128015.1 Holophagae bacterium | reverse complement strand
CCAGCCGCTTGCCGGGCCATGACAGCTCTCGCACGAGATTCCTTCCTCGACGCTGAGCCGATTCACCTGGAGCCTGCGGGCCGGGTTGAGGGTGTGGCAGTCGAGGCAGACCGCGCTCTCGTAGGCGGGTCGCTCGAGCCGCAGGTTGCGCGCGATCAGCTCCGATTCCTCGGCGAACAACGCGCCGTAAGCGGTAGCGTGGGGGTCGCCGTCGATCCATAGCAGAAACTCGTTGCGCATCACGGCGCTGTCGGCGATCGCGTCGACACTGCCGTGACAGTTCGCCGAGCCACAGGTCGCGAACCCGAGGAAGCGGCCTGGGGCGAGGTCGCGCTGGGGAGCGGCTTCTTCGGCCGCGGCTGGCGCAGCCGTGGCGGTGGGGGGTGGCTGCGCTGCCGCCGCAGCGGTCGCCGCCACGAGCATCGCCGGAACGGCGAGTCGCAGTCGGAGATGCAGCAGCGAGCGGATCTGGGTGGCGGTGGTCACAGTCATGGCGAGCGCTCCTGCGAATGGGCGGGCGTACTGCGGCTCCCCGGCGGCGGGTCGTTGCTGACGAAGAACGGCTTGCCGTCGCGGAGCAGCAGCCGGCGCATCTCGTCGCCGTTGAGCGGCCGCGAGCCGATGCGGTTGAAGATGCTGACCTGGTTGCCGCTCTCGTCGGCGGCGCGGTCGCGGTCGAGACCCTTGGAGATGGCGAGTGCTGGACCGTGGGTGTGACGGGTGGCGACCAGCCGCGGATCGGGACGCGGGCTCCAGCCGAGATAGCCCGGAGTCCACTCGGGCGAAGTCAGCTGGGCGACTACCAGCCCGTGCTCGCCGTCGGCCAGGTAGGCGAAGGCGCTCGAGTTCGTCGACCCCACTTTGACGTCGCGCGTGTCGCGCAGTCGGCCCTCGGCGTTCCACTCGCGGTCGACTCGGGGGCGGTCGGGGCGGGTTATGTCGACGATCACCAGACCGCGGGCGCCGGCCGCGAGGTAGGCGTAGGTACGGGCGACGTAGAGGTTGTGGATCGCTCCTACTTCTTCGAGACGCGCGGCGACCTTTGGCGCTCGAGGATCGGTGACGTCGACGACGGCGAGCCCGCGCTCGCCGGTGACGAAGGCGTAGCGCAGCTGGACCGCCACCGCGGTGGTGTTGCCCAACTCTGGCAGGCGAGCAAACAGCTGGGGAGCGAGCGGGTCGCTGGCATCGACCACTGCCAGCCCGAAGGCGCCTGCGAGGTAGACGTTGTTGCCGGCGACGGTGAGGTTCTCGGCTCCTCGAAGCTCGCCGCCGGCGTCGAAGGTTACGGCGCGCTCGAAGAAGTTGTTGGTCGGGTCGGCGTCGGTCAGGGTGTCGACGTTGACCGCGATCAGTCCTTCGTAGCGATCGCTGACGAAGGCGTAGCGGTAGATTGGGTGCAGGGGCAGTTCTTGGTTCTCGGGCATCGGCTGGCGCCACGCCGCCACCGGCATGGTCGTAGGCAGCGCGACCGCGGTGGCGAAGCGGGTTTTGATCGAGGTGCGTTGACCCAGCGGCGACACCGGAGCGGTGACGATCCGCTCCGAGAAGTCGGCGTTGCCGACGTTGGCGACGTCGAACACCTCGAGCCCCTTCGATCCCTTGGCCGCGAACAGATACTCGCCGCGCAACTGGAGGCTGCGGATCTCGCCGCCCCCGCCATGATGGTGCGCCTCTTCGAGCTCGAGGTCGCGCGCCTGATGGCGGGCCCAGAAGTCGGGGTAGACGATCTTGTGGAGGGAGCTCCCGATCACCGCTTGTGGCTCGTCCCACTCGGTGGCCGTGATCGCTTCGAAGCCGCCCTTGCCCTCGCCGACCCAGACGTTGTGGCCGATGAAGTTGACGAAGTTGGTGCCCTGGGTGAGCAGTTGCGCCATCCAGGCGTTGTTGTCGTTGTCTTGCGACAGGTGGCAGTCGGAGCAGCGCTTGGTCTCGCGAGTGCGCACGGTGTGCGGGGCGTGGGGGTTGAACGCTTGGCTGCTATAGCCAGGCGCTGAGATCGGCGGTTGTTGCTGGTAGAAGCGCTTGCGATTGGCGTTGGTCGAGCTCAGCACCAGCGCGCTCGAGGAGCGCACCGGCGACACCCGGTTGCCCTTGACCGAGCTGCCGATGCCGAGCATGTAGAGGTCGGTGCGAATCACCTGCGGGTTGTACGAAGCGTAGTTGCGGGTGGTCTCGCCTTCGTAGTGGTTCATCTTCGAGCGGACGTTGGCCTCTTGCGGCAGGTGGCATCCGGAGCAGGCGGTGATCCACGCCGAGTGGCAGGTGGAGCAGGTCATCGACTCGGCGCGGTGGACCAGGGCCAGAGGATCGCCACTCGGTTCCCCCCAAGCTCCATCGCGAGCGAGGGTCTTCGCGTAGGCCGCCTTCTGGTTGTACCGGGGATGACCGGCAGTGACACTGTCCTTGATCTGGGGCACCGTCCACTCGACCTCGGGGTCGAGCATCGAGCGTTGCACCAGCTTTTGTGTCGTGCCCCCGGCGATGGGCGCCCAGGCGAAGCGGCGCTGGCCGAACGGCGTCGTGCCGAGAACCATCCGGGTGCCGCCGGGGGGCGCCGCCGGGCCGGTGGTGCGCAGGTCGGTGTACGCGGCAATCGTGCCGTGGCAGTCCTGGCACTCGATCTCGATCGCGTTGCCGTACTCGCCATGGATCAATCCGTCACCGTGGGCGTCGCGGGAGAAGTGGCAGTCGACGCAGTGCATTCCGCGCTCGGCGTGGATGTCGCGCAGGTGCACCGCCTTGCCGAAGCGCTCGGGGTCCTCGAACGGCACCACCAGGTCGTCGGCGTCGAGCAGGTTGCCGGCGCGGTCGCGCTTGAACACCGCGCGAAACACCCAGCCGTGGCCGTGGTAGTCGGCGAACTGGGTGTGCTTGGCCATAGGGTTGAGATCGCGGACATTGGCCAGGAAGTCGGGGTCGCTCCACAGGCCGCGGACCGCCGCGCCCTCGGGGTTGTGCTCGAGGCTCGCCCGCTTCTCGGTCTCGGTCGGGTAGCGCTGCTGCTTCGGCCACAGCAGCTCGGCGTCGGTCTCGTAATCCCACATCGTGTAGCCGAGGAAGGTGTTGACGAACGAGTTCGGCTGGTGGAGG